>CAMTXV010000214.1:0-22090 GCA_947085665.1 uncultured Sinobacteraceae bacterium
CGCAAGGGGGAGGGGAGCAAGGCCCTCACCGTAAACGCCCGCTATCAAACCAACGCTCGGCAGTCCCCCTCCCCCTTGCGGGGAGGGGTTAGGGGCGGGGGTCGCTTCGCCAGATCAAACTTCACAAGGCAAATCGCATGGACATCACCATCAAAAACGTCCGCAAGACCTTTGCGGATTTCCCTGCCCTCACGGGTGTGGACCTGCACATCGAAAGCGGCGAGCTGATCGCCCTCTTGGGCCCCAGCGGCAGCGGCAAGACCACGCTGCTGCGTGCACTGGCGGGGCTGGAACCCATCGACGGCGGCAGCATCCACTTCGGCAGCACCGACGCCACCAACTTGAGCGTGCAGGCGCGCAAGGTCGGCTTCGTGTTTCAGCACTACGCCCTGTTCAAGCACATGACGGTGGCCGACAACATCGCCTTCGGCCTCTCGGTGCGCGATGGCAAGACCCGGCCCACGAGTGCACAGCAGAGGCAGCGCGCGCTGGAGCTGCTTGATCTGGTGCAGCTGAAGGGCTTGGAGAAACGCTATCCCGCCCAGCTCTCCGGTGGCCAGAAGCAGCGCGTGGCGCTGGCGCGCGCACTCGCCATCGAGCCGCGTGTGCTGCTGCTCGATGAACCCTTCGGCGCGCTCGACGCCAAGGTGCGCAAGGACCTGCGCCGCTGGCTGCGCGAGCTGCATGACCAGACTGGCGTCACCACCGTTTTCGTGACCCACGATCAGGAAGAAGCGCTGGAACTCGCGGACCGCGTGGTGGTGATGTCCAAAGGCCGCATCGAACAGGTGGGCACTACCGCCGAGGTATATGAGAAGCCCGCCACGCCCTTCGTGTTCGACTTTCTCGGCAGCGTGAACCTGCTGGCGGGCGAGGTGCAGGGCGGCAAGCTGAAACTCAACGGCATGTCACTGCCCACCGACAGCAAGCTCAGCGGATCGGTGGATGTCTACGTGCGTCCGCACGATCTGCGACTGGTGGAGCCGACCAGCGACGGTCTGGATGCGCAAATCACCTTCGTGCAGCGTACCGGCCCGTTGGTGAAGGCCGTCACCAAGCTCGCCCATGACGATTCGAAGCTGGACATCGAACTCGGCCATCTCGACCCGATGGCCATGGCACTCCAGCCCGGCACGACAGTACGGCTGCTGCCGGCCACGTTTGGTTTGTTCACTCGCGCAGCCGGCACAGCTTCAGCAGCGGTGCAAACGCTGCCAGATGTAGTGCCCAATGCTGTGCCGGAGCAGCGCGGCGACCGAACGCGCGCCTGACGGTGAGGTGGGCAGGGAGAACCTGCCCACCCGTGATCAGCCAATCAGCTTGAAGCAGAGCACGAAGATCATGCCCAGCTGGGACAAGAAGAACGTGGCGCGCAGCAACACGAACACTGGCGCAGTGCTGATGATGTGCGACAGGCTCTGGCCCACGCGGGCCAGCAGGATGAAGGCCGCGAGGGAATCCACCACCGCGCTCTTGCCCATCAGCGCGCCCACGGCGACGACGGCGGCAAATAGCGGAAAGTTCTCGACACAATTCAGATGAGCGCCCTTGGCGCGCACCATGATGGCGGGGTCGCGGTTGGCCTCGGTGCGTTCCCAATCGCTGAACTTGCGGCCGCCAAACAGCGCCATCGGCACGCGTGGAAAGGCGTAGCTCAGGGCGAGCACTTGCATCCACACCACGTACAGCAGAACAGCGATCAATCCGGTCACAGTCTTCTCCTTTGGTTGTTGTGTGCTTCCCTACGGTCCTAGCGCCTCAACCGATGCAGCAGCGCGCGGGTTGAAGAGTCCATCACCACATTTTCCCCGTGCATGGCGTTGAGTACCGTGCCGGCGAGCTGCTTGCCCAGTTCCACCCCCCACTGATCGAAGGGGTCCAGCTCCCACAGCACGCTGAGCGCGAAGGTGCGGTGTTCGTAGAGCGCGCAGAGCGCACCCAGGTGCCAGGCATCGAGCTGCGGCAGCAGCAGCGTGTTGCTGGGGCGGTTGCCGGGGAACACGCGGTGTGGGATGGCGGCTTCAAGCGTCTCGCCACGCAGGCCCCGGCTCTCCAGCTCGGCGCGCACCTGCGCGGTGGTCTTGCCGCGCATCAACGCCTGGGACTGCGCAATGCCATTGGCAAGCAGTAACCGGTGCATCTCATGGTGCGGGTGCGAGGGCTCGGCGATGAGGATGAAATCCACCGGGTGCGCCGTCGCTCCCTGGTGCAGCATCTGGAAAAATGCATGTTGGGCGTTGGTGCCGACATCGCCCCAGAGTGCGGGCGTGGTGGCGTAGGTCACGGGTTCGCCCTCGCGGTTCACGCGCTTGCCGTTGCTCTCCATCTCCAGCTGCTGCAACCAGGGCACGAACTTGTCCAGCCGCTGCGCGTAGGGCGCGATGACTTGGGCTGCGGCATCGAGAAAATTGCTGTTCCAGCAGGCGATCAGCGCCATCAGCACCGGCAGGTTGGCTTCGAGCGGGGCGTGGCGGAAGTGCTCGTCCATCGCATGCGCGCCAGCGAGCAACTCGCGGAAGCGTTCTGGCCCCAAGCCCACCATCAGCGAGAGGCCCACCGCACTCCACAGCGAGTAGCGCCCGCCCACCCAGTCCCAGAAGGCAAACATATTGTCAGGCGCAATGCCAAAGGCCTGCACGGCCGAGCGGTTGGTGGAGACGGCAACGAAGTGCTTGGGAATGGCCTTTTCGCCCAGTGCCGCCACCAGCCAAGCGCGCGCAATCTTGGCGTTGGCCAGTGTTTCCTGCGTGGTGAAGGTCTTGCTCACCACGATGAACAGCGTCGTGGAAGGGTCGAGCGCCGAGAGGATGCCGTGGATCTGCGCGCCATCGACATTGGAGACGAAGTGCGTGCGCGGGCCGTCTGCCACGTCTTGCAGGGCATCGGCCACCATCCGGGGTCCGAGATCACTGCCGCCGATGCCGATGTTCACTACATCGGTGATGGCCCGGCGCTTGGCGCCCTTCCAGCGGCCGCTGCGCAGGGCATCGGCGAAGGTGGTCATGCGGTCGAGCACGGCATGTACTTCCGGCATCACATCGTGGCCCGCTACGGCCATCACCGCTTCGCGCGGTGCACGCAGGGCCATGTGGTAAGCGGCGCGCTGCTCGGTGTGGTTGATGGGCTCGCCAGCGAACAGGCGGGCAATCCAGCCTTCCATCTCCTGCTGCTCGGCCAGGCCCAGCAAGAAGTCGCGCGTCTCGCGGGTGAGGCGCTGCTTGGAGTAGTCGAGGAACAGGCCCGCGGCCTCGGCGCTGAACGACTCGGCGCGGCTGTCGTCGCCCGCGAACAGATCGTTGAGATGCACCTCGCGCAGCGCGCGAGCATGGGAGGCTAGAGCGCGCCAGGCGCGGCTTTGGGTGAGGGCAGACATGCGACCAGCGGCTTGTTGTTATGCGCTAAGAGAAGCACATCTGCCGCCCGTGCGATAGCGGGCAAAAAAGTTTAGAACAGGTGGTAGTTGAAGCTGATGCTCACCCGCTCCTGTGCGATGGTGGAGGCCGGCACTTCGTGACGCAGCCAGCTTTCGAACAGAATCACGGTGCCCGCCTCGGCCGGCACGGTGATGAAGGGCTGCATCTCGCGCGGTGCGGCGGCGCTGCGCAGAGGTGCTGCCATGAGCTGGGACAGGCGTGGGTCCTCGAACTTGAGACCGGAGCTGCCACGCGGCGTCTTCACGTAATAGGTGCCGCTTACCACCGCCTGCGGGTGCAGGTGAAAGCTGTGCGCGCAGCCCTTGGGCATGACATTGGCCCAGCAGTCGGTCATCACCAGCTTGCCGCCGCGCAAATCCCAGTGCAGGGCCTTGGCATAGCGGCGCACCTGGGCGTCGATTTTTTTCTCCAGCGCCATGAAGGTGCTGCTGAACTGGTGCAGACGGTCCATCGAGCCATAGCTGGTGTAGCCGCCGACGTAACCCGTCTTGCTCCAGGCTTGGCCGGCACGGTCGAAGGCGCGCAGCTGTTCGATCTCTTTCAGCAGCTCGACGTTGAGCGCCTTCACCCCCTCACGCATCAGTGGCGCGTGGTGGATGAGGGTGGGAAACCAGCTGTGGGTGTTTGCCATGGGTGTTCTTCACAAAAGAAAACGCCCGCATCGCAGCGGGCGTTTGGGAAACCTGGAAAATCTAGGCCGCCATCTGCACAGGGATGGTGTTGGAAGTGCGGCGCACGCCGTTGCGCTCGTCGCAATACACCAGCTTGGGCTTGTGCACCCGGGCCTGGGCTTCGTCCATGTCGGCGTAGATGGCGATGATGGCGGTGTCCCCCACGCGGGCCTTGTGGGCAGCCGCACCGTTCACCGAGATGATGCCGCTGCCCTCTTCGGCGCGGATGGCATAGGTGGTGAACCGCTCGCCGTTGGTGACGTTGTAGATGTCGATCTGCTCGAACTCCAGGATGCCGGCGAGATCGAGCAATTTGCCGTCGATGGCGCAGCTGCCGTCGTAGTCGAGTTCGGAGTGGGTGACGCGGACCGAGTGCAGCTTGCACTTGAGCATGGTGAGACGCATGGCTTGTTCCTCTTGCTGTGCGGTCAGCGCGGCCCACTAAGACATGCGCGCATCACGGGGTGGTGTTCATCAAGCAAGCGGGCGGCCCAAAAAGACATACACCCGGTCGTGTGGCTGCCATTCCTAATGGATGACGGGGCCGTCACGGATCAGTCATAAGTTTAGGCTGATTTGGGTATGGTTCAAGCCCCGTCCGCCCTGCGGCGCTAGCTCAGCACAACCTTGAGGTTGTCAATCAGCCGCGTGCGGCCCAGCAGTGCGGCGGTCAAAACCACCAACTGCTTGTTTTCATTGGCGGGCGACTGAAGATCAGGACTGCGGATGGCCACGTATTGCGGTTCGAACCCGTGTGCCGCCAGTGCCTGTAGCCCGGCTTGCTCCAGGCCGGTGAAATCCCGTGAGCCCTGCTGCAACTCATGCGCGATGGTGGCCAGAGTGGCGTACAGCACCGAGGCCGTCACGCGCTCGTCGGCCGAGAGATACTGATTGCGCGAAGACATCGCCAGCCCGCTGGTCTCGCGCCGGGTCGGCACGCCGACGATGCTCACCGGCAGGTGCAGGTCGCGCACCATGCGGGTAATCACGGCCAGCTGCTGCCAGTCCTTCTCGCCGAACAGGGCGACATCGGGCTGCACCAGATTGAAGAGCACGTTCACCACCGTCGCCACGCCCTCAAAGTGTCCGGGGCGGAACTCGCCCTCCAGTCCTTCGCTGACTTTGCTCACCTGCACCTGGGTGGTGAGCGGCAGGCCGTGCGGGTACATGGCCTCCACGCTCGGTGCGAACAGCAGATCGCAGCCGGCGGCTTCGAGCTGGCTTGCATCATCCGGCAGGGTGCGCGGGTAGCGGCCGAAATCTTCCTTGGGCCCGAATTGCAGCGGGTTGACGAACACGCTGGCCACCACGCGCGACGCCTGGGTTCTGCCCGCATGGATCAGGTCGATATGACCCGCGTGCAGATTGCCCATAGTGGGCGCGAAGGCAATGCGCTCTCCGGCGGCGCGCCAAGCCGCGAGCTGCTCACGCAGCTCGATGACGGTGTGGACCGTACGCATCGACTAGAAGCAGTGTTCTTGCGCGGGATACGCGCCAGATTTCACTTCGCGCACATAGGCCGCGAGTGCGGCCTCGATCACCCCACCCTTCTCGCCCGCCGCCACGGCCGTGGGCATGTAGTTCTTCACGAAGCGCGGCGTGCGGCCGAGCGTGACCTGCGGACTGATGCCCAGCACATCCTGCAGCACCAGAATCTGGCCATCCACCTGCGCACCGGCACCAATGCCGATCACAGGCACCGGCGATTCCGCCGTGATGCGCGCACCAAGTGCCGCTGGAATGCATTCCAGCAGCAGCAAATCAGCACCGGCCTCGGCCAGCACCTTGGCGTCGTGCAGCATGGCCTCGGCGGCGGCGTCTTCACGACCCTGCACCTTGAACGCGCCCATCTTGTGGATGAACTGGGGTTGCAAGCCGAGATGCGCGCACACCGGCACGCCACGGATGGCAAGGTACTCGACGATGCTCGCCTGCTCGCGGCCGCCTTCGAGCTTCACCATTTTGGCGCCGCCTTCCTGCATCAGGCGCTGGCTGCTGTCGAGCGCGCGGTCCAGCGTCGCGTAGCTCAAAAACGGCAGGTCAGCAATGAGAAAAGCGCGCTTCAGATGCGGTGCGACGCACTTGGAGTGATAGACGATGTCGCTCACCGTGACCGGCGTGGTGGTGCTGCCGCCGTGAATCACCATGCCCAGCGAGTCGCCGATGAGAATCACATCGACCCCCGCGCGGTCTTCGAGCAGGGCGAAGCTCGCGTCGTAGGCGGTGAGGCAGGCAATTTTCTCGTTCGCCGCGCGCATCTTGGCGAGGTCGGCGAGGTTGAGCTGTTTGATGGGGTCGGTCATGGGCGGATCATAACAACAGGGTTTCAGGCATCCGCGCATAGCCCTGCGGTGCGGCGAGCCACCGCTGTAGCTGCGCGTAGCTGCCGGCGTGGGCGGCGAGATCCACCTGCGAGACATCGATCTCGATCACGGGGGCTGCGCGATAGGCGGCGAAATAGCGCGCGTACACCGCGCTGAGATCCTGCAAGTAGCCCCGCGAAATGGTGGCCTCGTAGCTGCGGCCACGCTCGGCGATGCGCTCCATCAGCACATCGACAGGTGCGGTCAGATAGATCACCGCCGTAGGCGCGGGCACGCTCCAGCTCAGGCGCTCGAAGACGGTGTCGTAGAGCTTGAGGTCGGCGGCCGAGAGGGTCAGCTCGGCAAACAGGCGATCTTTGTCGAAGAGGAAGTCCGCGATCCACTGCTCGTCGAAGAGATCCCCCTGGGCGAAGGCCTCGCATTGCCCGGCGCGCTGCAAGAGAAACACCAACTGCGCAGGCAGCGCACCCGTCGCAGGGTCACGGTAGAAGCGCGGCAGAAAGGGATTGTTCTCGGGCTGCTCCAGCAGCAGGCGCGCGCCGCTGTCGGCTGCCAGGCGCCGCGCGAGCGTGGTCTTGCCGGCGCCAATGGGGCCGTCGATGACGATGTAGCGGGCTTCGCTCATGTCCACTCCGTCAGTGCCGTCGGGGGAAGCGCCGCGAGCAGCGCCTGCGCGCGGCCCAGCAGCGGCACCTGCGCCTCGGGGGCGATTTCGATGAGCGGCACCAACACGAAATCGCGGAAGGCCAGCTCCGGGTGTGGCAGGGTCAGCCGCTCGCTGCTGTGCACGACAGCGCCGTAGAGCAGCAGATCAAGATCCAGCACGCGCGGCCCCCAGCGCTCGGCGCGGAGGCGGCCCGCGGCATTTTCGATGTCCTGCAGCGCCTCCAGCAGCGGTTCGGGGGCGAGTGCGGTGTCGAGCTGTACCACGGCGTTGCAGTAGTCGGGCTGCCCGGCCGGGCCGATGGCCGCCGAGCGGTAGAGGCTGGAGGTTTTCAGCACCGTGGTCTGCGGCAGGCTGCCCAGCGCGGCAATGGCCCCGCGCAGCGCGGCCGGCGGATCGCCCAGATTCGCACCCAGGCCCACGAACACCTGCGGCATCAGTGCAACGCCCGGCTAGCGGCGATTGCGGCCGCTGCGGCGGCGGCGCTTGGGCTTGTCGGCTGCGGCAGGCGCTTCTTCATCGGCCTCGTCGAGCGGCGGCAAGGCGCCGGGTTGAAGCTGCACGGCAGTCCACCAATCGGCCAGCTCCTTGCTGGCATCCCCCACCTCGGCGCGCAGCACCAGGAAGTCGTAGGCGGCGCGGAAGCGCGGGTGGGTGAGCAGGCGCGCCGGCTTGCCGCCGCGGCGCTGGTCGAAGCGCGGTTGCAGCGCCCAGATTTCCTGCATGGGCACCGCAAAGCGCTTGGGGAGGGTGACGCGGCCGTTGGCCAGTGCAATGGCCTCGTCCGCCGCCTGCCCGAGTGCGGCATTGGGATGCAGACCCTCGCGCTGCATGAGGCTCACGAAGCGCTCGGCCACGCAGGGCCAGAGAATGGCGGCGTAGAGAAATGCCGGTGTGACGGGCAGGTCCTCGGCAATGCGCTTGGCGGTGTTTTCCAGCGCCTTGACGATGAAGCTCTCGAAGCCGGGGTGGCGCTTGAGCGTGGCCTCGGTGTGCGGGAACAACTCGCCGAACAGGCCGCGCACGCGCAGGCCGCGGAAGTTGGCGACGGCATCGACGGTGAGCAGGATCTTGATGATCTCGTCGAACAAGCGGGCTGCCGGAATCTCGCGCAGCAGCGGCGCCAGGCGGTAGATCGCTTCGTCGCTGGCGGGTTCGATCTGAAACCGCAGTTTGTTGGCAATCCGCACGGCCCGCATCATGCGCACCGGGTCTTCGCGGTAGCGCAGCTCGGGGTCGCCAATGAGGCGGATCAAACGGTTCTGCACATCCTCGATACCGCCCGTGAAATCCACCATGGCGTAGTCGTCGATGTCGTAATAGAGCGCGTTGACGGTGAAGTCGCGGCGGATCGCATCGGTTTCGAGCGTGCCGTACTCGTTGTCGCTCAGGATGCGGCCAGTCTCGTCGCGCTCGTGACTGTCGGTGATGGCCCCACGGAAGGTGGTGACCTCGATGATTTCGTCGCGGTAGCGCACGTGCGCAATGACGAAGCGCCGGCCAATCAGCCGCGCGTTGCGGAACACGCCGCGGATCTGCTCCGGGTGCGCGTTGGTGGCGATGTCGAAATCCTTGGGCTCGATGCCCGCGAGGATGTCGCGCACCGCGCCGCCCACCAGATGGGCTTCGAAGCCAGCGTCACGCAGGCCATAGAGCACCTTGAGTGCAGCCTGGGAGATGAGCTTGCGCGAGACGGGATGGTCTTCGCGCGGTATGCGGCGAACTTGCAAGGGAACCGTCACGTTGTCAGGCGAGCACGACTCGCCGTGACGGTTCCGCCGGGCAAGGAGGCCCGGCGCGGCGGTAGATCAACCGATGAAGTGGCGCCAAGGACGGCAGCGAGCGGCAACATTTTGGGATGGGGACTCGGAAGAAGGCGCGGATTATAGGGTGGGGTCGTAGACCACAGGCATCAGCGGCACGTACTGCGCGCGCTTGGAGACGGCAGCCCCGGTGAGCGCGAAGCCCTGGGGCTTGCCTTCGGCGTCTTTGAACACCGCTTCAAGGTCGGGAGCGGTGCCGGTCACTTCCCATTGCCCGGCCACCGCCGGCGGCGGATTGACCAGCGTCGGGCAGATGGGTGTTTTCACGATGACCGGCATGGCCGGAAGCTTCACCCTGGTGGGCGTGCCAGTGAGCGTGGCGCTGAGCGCCTTGATGCCATGCGCGATGGGCAGGATATACGGCAGCAGACGGCCGTTGATCTCCACGCAGTCGCCGAGGGCGTAAATATCTGGCGCGGAGGTCTGTAGCAGGGCGTCGACGACGATGCCGCTCTTCACCGCCAGACCCGCCTCGGCCGCCAGCTGGGTGTTGGCCTTGAGGCCCACGGCCGAGAGCACTACCTGCACCACGGCCTCGCTGCCGTCGGCGAAGCGGGCACGGATTCCCGCCGCTTCGCGCTCCAGCGCGGTGATGCTGGTGTTGAGATGCCACTGTACGCCCAGGCCGGTGAGCGCGGCTTTCAGCGCCTCGCCCTGTACTTCGGGCAACAAACGCGGCAGCGGCCAGCCGGCAAGATCGGCCACATGCACAGTATGACCGTGGGCCGAGAGGTCGTTGGCAAACTCGCAGCCGATCAAACCAGCGCCAATGATGAGCACCGCAGCGCCCGCAGGCAGCGCCTCGCGGAAACGCGCGTAGTCCTCACGGTCGTTCACCGTCAGCACCGCATCGGCGGCCGAGCCCGTGAGCGGCAGGCGGATGGGCGAAGCCCCCGTGGCCAGGATCAGCCGGGAGTAATCCAGCGCCTCATCACCCACCCAGACGCGATGCGCGGCAGGCTCGATGCGCGTCACCCGCGTGTGGGGTTTGAGCTCGATCTTCAGCTGCTCCACCAACTGGTCTGCCGTGTTCTTGATCAGCCCTGCCGCGTCCTTGCCAGCAGCAAAAGCCTTCGAGAGATCCGGCTTGTAGCTGTAGTGCCCGTCTTCGAGCGTCAGCACCCGAATGGCCTGCTCCGGCGCCAGGCGCCGCAACTCCCGCGCCAGGCTGATGCCCGCATGCCCTGAGCCAATGATGGTGATCGCTGCTTCCATGCCACGCTCCTCGCAGATAAAACAAAGCCCGCAAGCGCGGGCCGTTTGTTAGAGGGTCAAAAACCGCCGGATTGGCGAAGCGAGCGCAGCCAGGTTGCGCGATGCGGAGGCGGAGCGGCCTAGTGGCCGTGAGCACCGCATCGTGCAAGCTGGCAAGCGCAGCCGCCAAGACAAGGTTTTTGGCGTTCCCACGGGGATTCGAACCCCGGTTCTATCCGTGAGAGGGATATGTCCTAGGCCTCTAGACGATGGGAACCTTCGCGCATTCTAACGACTCATGTCTCTGCCGTCTGCCCGCCGGGCTCATCGCCGCCACTTTGTCGGACAATGCGCGCCCTCAAATTCGTTTTCACTGCAAGCCCCATGGTCGATCTCATCCTGCCCGCACCGCTCTGGCGCCGGCTCACTGCCTTCGTCTACGACGGCATGCTCTACATCGCTCTCTTGATGGCTGGCCTGGTGATGGCCAATTTCGCGATTGCAGCCAGCATTGCCGAGAATGCCTCGACCCCACTACACAACATCAAGGTGCTGCCCTTCTACGGCTTCGGCGTGGGCGTGGTGATCTTTGCGTGGTCCTGGGCCCGCGGCGGACAAACGCTGGGCATGCGCGCCTGGCGGTTGCAGGTACGCCGGCTCGATGGCACACCGCTGCGCTGGCCCACCGCACTGGTGCGGCTCACCGCCAGCTATCTGCTGCTGGTGCTGGCCCTGCTGGTGGGTCACTGGCTGGGCCAGGGCCTGCCGCCGGGCAAGGAGCGCGTGCTCAATGCGCTGTCGATGCTGCCCTGGGCCGTCATGGCGCACTACTTGCCCTGCCTCATCTCCTCACGCCGGCGCTCGCTGCCAGACCTGATCGCCGGCACCGAGATGGTGAGCCTGCCCAAGGCCAGCAAGTAAAGAAGATCAGTTCGCGCGTCGGATGCGCACGACGGCAATCGCCGCCCAAGCCAGCGTCGGTGCGCCGGCCGCGATCCAGGGCGTCCAGCCATAGATCTGCCCCAGACTCAAGCTGACGCGGTTGACCACGTAGAACCCGACCCCGAGCAGGATGCCGATCAGCAGCCGCTGCCCGGCGCCGGAGTCGCGCAGCGAGCCGAAGGCAAAGGGCACGGCGAACACGGCCATCGCCATCACCGTGAGCGGCTCGATGAGCTTGTGCCAGAACTGCAGGCGGTACTTGCCGGCATCGAGCTGGTTGGCATCGAGGTAGTCAATGAGGCGGCGCAGGCCAGCCACCGAAATGGCATCGGCCTGCAAGAGATACAAGCGCAGCACATTGGGCGTGACGCTGCCCGACCACTGCCCGTTTGCAGCCTTGCGACTCTCGGTGCTGCCGTCGGGCATGAACAGGGTTTCGCGCACGGTGGTGAGCTGCCAGACGCCATCTCGATACTCCGCCTGTTCGGCGTGCAGCAGTTTCTGCACCTTCAGCTGGGCATCGAGGCTGTAGATCTCCAGCCCCTCGGCGCGGTCCTCAGCAGCGAGCTGGCGAATGCGCAGCACGGCATCGCCATCGCGCAGCCACACCGTGCCCGCGCCCTCGCTGCTGCCCGACTTGATGGCATTGGCCAGGCGGTCGCCGCGCGGGGCAATCTCATCGCTCACGACCCAGCCAATCGCCCCCAGCAGCGCGCCGGCCAGCAGGGTGGCAGCGGCAATCTTGCGGTTCGAGAGCCCTGCTGCGCGCATGGCGGTCATCTCGCTTTGGCCGGCCAGCATGCCCAAGCCCATGAGCGCGCCAATCATGGAGACGATGGGCATCAGCAGGGCGAGGCCCGCCGGCATTTGCAGCAAGGTGGTCTGCACCAGTTGCAGCACGCCAAAGCCGTTCTTGCCGGTTTCGTCCGCCTCGGTCACCAGGGTGATGAAGCTCTGGATGGCCAGCATGGCGAGTGCCACCACGGCGGTGATGCCCAGCACGTGGCGAATGATGTAAAGCGTGAGCAGACGGGGCATTGAAGGCTCGGTGAAAGGCGCGCAGACCTTAGCCCAAATCGACCTCCGCCGGCTGCACCTGAGGGGCGCATCGGCAGTAATATGGACAAAACACGGTGTTTTTCGCGAGTTCGGCCCAAACTGCCCCTGAAATGCAGTTTCGCTGGCCAGCCCTTCGTGGAATGCCCGCAATCACCTGATCAAACGACTACCGAGAACAGCCCCATGAGCATGGAATATTTCGTCAAGAGCGGCGCCCCTGAAAAACAGCGCGTGGCCTGCATCATCGTCGGCATCTTCGACCGCCGCGCGCCCTCGGCGCCTGCGGAAGTGATCGACACCGCCGCCGAAGGCCACATTGCCGGCATCCTCCGCAAGGGCGACATGGACGGCAAGCTCGGCAGCACCCTCGTGTTGCACGGTGTGCCCGGCGTGTTTGCCGACCGCGTGCTGCTGGTGGGTCTGGGCAAGCAGCGGGACTTCGACGAAAGCGCCTTCCGCAAGGCCAATGCCGCCGCCGCCACGGCGCTGCGCAACACCACCGGCGCCATCGATGCCGTCAGCTACCTGACCCACATCGAGGTGAAGGGCCACGACTGCGGCTGGAATGTGCAGCAGGCGGTGATGGCCACCGAAGACACCTACTACGCCCTGCACAGCATGAAGGGCGCGCCCACCAAGGAGCATCTGTCGGTCTACAAGCTCGAACGCCTCACCTTCGACGTGCCGCGCCGCTCCGACCTGCCCGCTGGCGAACTGGGCCTCGCACAAGCTCTGGCCGTGGCCAAGGGCGTTTCGCTGGCCAAGGACCTCGGCAATCTGCCGGGCAATGTCTGCACGCCCACTTATCTGGCGGAAACCGCACAGAAGATGGCCGCCGAGAGCGGTGGTGCGCTGAAGGTGAAGGTGCTTGAAGAAGCCGACATGGAGAAACTCGGCATGGGCTCGCTGCTGTCGGTGAGCCGCGGCTCGCGCCAGCCCGCCAAGCTGATCTGCCTCGAATACAAGCGCGGTGCCAAGGGCGAAAAGCCGGTGGCGCTGGTTGGCAAGGGCCTCACCTTCGATAGCGGCGGCATCAGCCTGAAGCCGGGCGCGAAGATGGACGAGATGAAGTTCGACATGTGCGGCGGCGCCTCGGTGCTGGGCGCGTTTCGCGCCCTGCTGGACCTGAAGCTGCCCATCAACGTGGTGGGCGTGATCGCCGCCAGCGAGAACATGCCGGACGGCATTGCCTCCAAGCCGGGCGACATCGTCACCAGCATGGCCGGCATCACCATCGAGGTGCTCAACACCGATGCCGAAGGCCGCCTGATTCTCTGCGACGCGCTGACCTACACCGAGCGCACCTACGACCCTGCGGTCTGCATCGACATGGCTACCCTCACCGGCGCCTGCGTGATCGCACTCGGCCAGTTCCCCTCGGGTCTGTTCTGCAACACGCCCTCGCTGACCCGCGCGCTGCTCAGCGCCGGCGAGCAGATTGGCGACCGCGCCTGGGAGCTGCCGCTGTGGCCGGAGTACGAAGACAACATCAAGAGCGAGTTCGCCGACATCGCCAATATCGCCACCAAGGGCGAAGGCGGCGGTGCCAGCATTGGCGCGGCCTTCCTGCACAAGTTCACTAAAAAGATGAAATGGGCGCACCTGGACATCGCCGGCACCGCATGGATCGGCAAGAAGGGCACGGGTCGTCCGGTGCCGCTGCTGACGCAGTACCTGGTGAACTACGCGGCGAAGGAAGAATAAGCAGGGCAGCGCTGCAATGACGCGGATTGATTTCTACATCCTTCCGGCTGAGGGCGGCACCGACGCCGTCGTTGCTGCCGCTCGTCTCTGCGACAAAGCCGTAGCGGCGGGCAAGTCGCTCTACGTGACCACGCCCGATGCCGCGCGGCTCGATGCGCTGGATGACCTGTTGTGGACTCAGCGCCAAGGCAGCTTCATTGCCCACGAGCGCTTCGTGCGCGATGCGCCCGTGGAGCCGCTGCCCAAGGTGCTGCTGGGTGATGCAGAGCCGCCGGAAGGCTGGCAGGACGTGCTGCTGAATCTGGGCCAGCAGGTGCCGCCCTTTTTCAGCCGCTTCGAGCGGGTGCTGGAGATCGTGCCGGGCGATGCCGCAAGCCGCTCAGCCTGCCGCGAGCGGTTCAAGTTCTATCGCGATCGCGGCTATGAGCTGAAGACGTTTGAGCAGACCAGTGAGGGCGGTTGGATCGCCAAGGGCTGATCTCTTTTAACTGTCATTCCCGCGAAGGCGTTTGGCTTAAGCGGGAGTGCTGTACAGCACTCCCGATCTCGGCCAAACGCAATCCAGTTAGCGCGAAGCGCATCTGCTCTCGCCACATCAAAAGACACCTGGATTCCTGCGTTCGCAGGAATGACGAAGTGTTTTAGCTCGTCGCTCTAGGCTGAAACCACCCCAGCTTCTCCCGCAGCTTCACCACCTCACCCACAATAATCAGGCTCGCCCCACTCGGCGCTTGAGCAGCAACTTTCGCAGGCAAATCCGCCAAGGTGCCGATCACCACACGCTGCGTCGGCTGCGTGCCGTCTTCCACCAGCGCAATCGGCCAATCCGCCGGCAGGCCGTGCGCCATCAGTTCGGCGCAGACGCGTGGCAGCGTTACCACGCCCATGTAGAACACCACGGTCTGACCACGCCGCGCGAGCTGATCCCAGTGCAGATTCAGCGTGCCGTCGGCGCGCGCATGGCCGGTGACGAAGACCACGCTCTGCGCGTAGTCCCGATGCGTGAGCGGAATACCCGCATAGGCAGCACAACCACTCGCGGCGGTAATGCCGGGCACCACCTGAAAGGCGATGCCATGCGCGGAGAGCTCTGCAATCTCCTCGCCACCGCGGCCAAAGATGAAAGGGTCGCCGCCCTTCAAGCGCAGTACGCGCTTGCCGGCCTTGGCGAACCGCACCAGCTCGGCGTTGATCTCGTCCTGCGGCACGGTGTGCTGGTTGCGCTTTTTGCCGACGAACACGCGCTCGGCGTCGCGCCGCACCAGCTCCATGATGGCGGGCGACACCAGCCGGTCGAACAGCACCACGTCGGCCTGCTGCATCAGGCGCAGGGCGCGAAAGGTGAGCAGATCCGGGTCGCCGGGGCCGGCGCCAACCAGATACACCTCGCCACGCGCAGGCTCGCCCTGGATGAGGCTTTCGAGCTCAATGGCGGCGGCGGCCTCGTCGCCCACCAGCAGGCGCTCCGGGCCGGGGCCATCGAGAAATTGCTCCCACAGCGCACGCCTTTGTTCGACCGCGAGCGCCTTCACCCGTGGACGGTGGCGCTCCATGAACGCCGCCAGCCGGCCATAGCCCGCAGGCAGCAGCGCCTCAATACGCTCGCGCAGCCGCCGCGCCAGCACGGGTGCGGCACCGCCTGAGGAAATCGCCACCCACAGCGGCGCGCGCTCGACCAGCGAGGGCGTGATGAAGCTCGATGGCGCAGGGTCATCGACGCAGTTCACAGGCACGTTGGCGGCATCGGCGGCGGCGGCGACCTTGCGATTCAAGTCGCGGTCGTCGGTGGCCGCAATCACCAGGCGGCAGCCCTGCACCTGCTTGGGGTCGAAGGTCTTGCCGATCAGGCGGACCACAGCCTGCTCTGCGAGCGCGGCCAGCTCGGCGTTCAGTTCGAGGGCGACGATCTCGATGCGCGGTGCGGCCTTGAGCAGCAGGCGCACCTTGCGCGCCGCCACTTCGCCGCCGCCCACCACCAGCACGCGAGCGCCTGCGAGACGCAGGGTGATGGGCAGCCAGGGATTGGGGACGGATTCAGTCATGTCCAAAGTGTATAGTCATTGCCGCTTTGATATGCCCACCTTGCAGGAGGCAGAAATGAAAATCCGCCAGCTCCACTACGTGCTCGAAGTCGCCAAGCGCGGCCTCAATGTCACCGCCGCCGCCGAGGCGCTGCACACCAGTCAGCCGGGCGTCTCCAAGCAGGTGAAGTTGTTGGAAGACGAGCTGGGCGTGGACATTTTCGTGCGCAACGGCAAGCACTTGTCGGAGATCACGCCCGCCGGCAAGCGCATCCTGGATTACGCCGAGAAGCTCATTGCCGAGAGCGAGAACATTCGGAATGTCGCGCGCGAGTTTAGGCAGACCGACGAGGGTGACCTGACCCTGGCCACCACCCACACGCAGGCGCGCTATGCGCTGCCGCAGGTGATTCAGGCCTTTCGCGCCAAGTACCCGAAGGTGGCGCTGCACATCCACCAGGGTTCACCGCCGCAAATTGCCAAGATGGCCGCCGAGGGCGAGGCCGACTTCGCCATCGCCACCGAGGCCATCCACCACTTCGACCAGCTAGTGATGCTGCCCTGCTACCACTGGAACCGCTGCGTGCTGGTGCCGCCAAAGCATCCGCTCGCCGCCATGAAGAAACTCACCTTGAAGGCGCTCAGCGAGCACCCGCTCATCACCTACACCTTCGGCTTCACCGGACGCAGCAAACTCGACCAGGCCTTTGCCGGCGCGGGCTTGAAGCCCGATGTGGTGCTGACCGCCGTGGATGCCGACGTGATCAAGACCTATGTGCGGGCTGGCATGGGCGTGGGGATCATCGCCAACATGGCCTGGGACGCGCGCACCGACCGCGATCTGGTGCAGCTCGATGCCAGCCATCTGTTCGAGGCCTCCACCACCCACATCGGCTTTCGCCGCAGCCTGTTTCTGCGCACTTTCATGTACGACTTCATGCAGCTGTTTGCCGCCCACCTGGGCAAGGAGCTGGTGGACGGCGTGGCCGCCCTGCCCGATGCCGATGCGCGACGCGCCGAAGTGGTGCGGCGGGTGAAAGTGCCGTCTTCATCCTGATCGTTCTATCGTTATAACCGGGGCGGCTTGCTACCCTTCGCGCCCGCGAAAAGACCGCTGCCCCACGGCTGGCGGATGAAGGAACGGCCCCATGTATCGCTACGACCAATTTGACCATGCACTGGTCAACGCCCGCGTTGATCAGTTTCGCGACCAGACCGCGCGCTACCTCGCCGGTACGCTGCCCGCAGACGAGTACCGCCATCTGCGCCTGCGCAACGGCCTATACGTGCAGCGCTTTGCACCCATGCTGCGCGTCGCCATCCCCTACGGCACGCTCAGCTCCAAGCAGCTGCGCATGCTCGCGCACATTGCGCGGAAGTACGACAAGGGCTACGGCCACTTCACCACGCGGCAGAACATCCAGTTCAACTGGCCCAAGCTCGAAACCGTGCCAGACATTTTGGCCGACCTCGCGACGGTGGAGATGCACGCCATCCAGACCAGCGGCAACTGCATCCGCAACATTACGGCCGATCATCTGGCCGGTGTAGCGAAGGACGAGCTGATTGACCCGCGCCCCTACTGCGAGCTGACCCGCCAGTGGGCCACCGAGCACCCGGAGTTCAACTGGCTGCCGCGCAAGTTCAAGTTCGCCTTCTCGTCTTCGACGACCGACCGCTCGGCCACACAGGTGCACGACATCGGCGTGCACATCATCAAGAACGCTGAAGGCGAGATCGGCTACGAGATGGTCGTCGGCGGGGGCTTGGGCCGCACGCCCATCATCGGCCAGGTGATCCGCGAGTGGCTGCCGGAGGAAGACCTCTTGAGCTACAGCGAGGCGATCCTGCGCGTCTACAACCTGCTCGGCCGCCGCGACAACATTTACAGGGCGCGCATCAAGATCACGGTGAAGGAGACGGGCTTAGCCAAGTTCAAGGAAATGGTCGAGGCCGAGTGGGCCACCATCAAAGATGGCCCACTGAAACTGAAGCGCGAAGACATTGCGCGCTTCCAGTCCTTCTTCACCTCGTTCGATTACGACGCGAGTGCAGCGAGCGATACCAGCTATGCCGAGCATCTGGCGAAGGACAGTGCGTTTGCCGCCTGGACCAAGCGTAACCTCAAGGCGCATCGCCAGCCGGGCTATGCCATTGCCTTCCTCTCGCTCAAGGCCCGCGGCATCGCCCCCGGCGATGTCACCGATATGCAGATGGATGCAATTGCCGATCTCGCCGACCAGTATTCCTTCGGCGAGCTGCGTGCCACGCATAACCAGAATCTGGTCTTCACCGATGTGAAGCAGGCCGATCTCTATCCGCTCTGGCAGGCCCTGGTGAAACTCGACCTCGCCACGCCGAACATTGGTCTGCTCACCGACCTCATCTGCTGCCCCGGCCTCGACTTCTGCTCGCTCTCCAACGCCAGTTCGATTGCAGTGGCCGAGGAAATCTTCGACCGCTTCGAGTCGCTCGACTACCAGCACGATATTGGCGAGATCAAGCTCAACATGTCCGGCTGCATGAACGGCTGCGGCCACCACAGCGTCGGACACATCGGCATCCTGGGCGTCGATAAGAAGGGCGAGGAGTGGTACCAGATCACGCTCGGTGGCTCCAGCGAAAACAAGGCCAGCCTGGGTGATCGCACCGGGCCTTCGGTCGACCGCGAGCACATCGCCGACGCCGTGCAGACCATCGTCCACACCTATCTCGACCTGCGCGCCAGCGAAGACGAAAGTTTCCTCGCCTGCTACCAGCGCGTCGGCATGGCGCCGTTCAAGGCCAAGCTGTATCCGGTCGCCGCCGAGGAGGCCGCATGAGCGCGCTACTGAATCTCGAAGGCACTGTGCTCACCGATGCCTACACGCCACTGGCCGATGACGCCGTGCTGCCCGAGAGCGGCGCAGTCATCGTCAGCCTCGCGCGCTGGCAGGCCGAAGCCTCAGCGCTCGCTGCGCGCAGCGCACCCGTGGCCGTGAAGCTCGCCAACACGGTCGATGTGCTCACGCTGAGCCCCGATGTGCTCGCCCGCCCCATGCTGGTGCTGGACTTCCCCGCCTTCGCCGATGGCCGCGCCTATTCGCAGGCCCGCCGCCTGCGCGAGCGGGCGGGCTACACGGGGGTGATTCGCGCCAGCGGTGCGGTAGTGGCCGACCAGCTGGCGATGATGTCGCGCTGCGGCATCAGCGAGTTCGCGCTGCGCGAGGATCAGCCGCTGGCACTCTGCCAGCAGACGCTGGCGGCGCAGAAGCCCCTGCCCTACCAGCCTGCGCGCGATGTCAGCCGCGCAGTGTTCGCCGCGCGCGGCTGAATGTAGGGCGGGTCAAGACCCGCCTTGCGAGCACGAGGTCTGCTCGGAACGGCGGGTTACGCTGCGCTAACCCGCCCTACGGTTTGGCGCAGCTAACCAATGGTTGTGGCACCACCCAGGTAGGGCTGCAGGGCCAGCGGCACATCGATGCGGCCATCGGCACGCTGATAGTTTTCGAGCACCGCCACCAGCGTGCGGCCCACGGCAAGACCAGAGCCATTGAGCGTATGCAGCAGCTCATTCTTCTTGGTCTCGGCGCTCTTGTAGCGCGCCAGCATGCGGCGGGCCTGGAAGTCCTCGAAGTTGGAGCAGGAGGAAATCTCGCGGTAGGTGTTCTGGCTCGGCAGCCAGACCTCGATGTCGTAGGTTTTGGCAGCACCCGCGCCGATGTCACCCGTGCAGAGCACGACCACGCGGTAGGGCAGATCGAGCTTTTTGAGAATCGCCTCGGCATGGCCCACCAGCGCCTCGTGCGCTTCGTAGGATTTGCCGGGCTCAGTGGCCCAGACCAGCTCCACCTTCTCGAACTGGTGCTGGCGGATCATGCCCTTGATGTCGCGGCCGCCGCTGCCCGCCTCGCTGCGGAAGCAGGGCGTGTGCGCGACCCACTTGCGCGGGAGCGCAGCCTGCTCTTGCACCTCGTCGCGCAGCAGATTGGTCACTGGCACTTCGGCGGTGGGGATGAGCGACCAGTCCTTGTCGTCGAGCTTGATGCCGAACAGATCTTCACGGAACTTGGGCAGCTGGCCGGTGCCACGCAGCGAGTCGGCATTGACGATGTAGGGCACGTACAGCTCTTCGTAGCCATGCTCCAGCGTGTGGGTGTCGAGCATGAACTGCGTCAGTGCGCGGTGCAGGCGCGCGAGATCACGGCGCAGCACCACAAAGCGCGAGCCGGTGATTTTGGCGGCGGCGGCGAAGTCCATCTGGCCCAAGGCCTCGCCGAGATCGGCGTGATCCTTGATCGGGAAGTTGAAGGCACGCGGCGTGCCCACGCGGCGCAGCTCGACGTTGTCGGCTTCGCTTTTGCCATCGGGCACTGAGCTGTGCGGGATGTTGGGCAGGCGGGCGAGGAAGTCGTCGAACTCGGCCTGCAGCGCAGTCAGTGCAGCTTCGTTTGCGGCCAGCTGCACCTTGGCGTTCTCGACCAGTGCAAAGAGCGGTGCGGCGTCTTCGCCCTTGCTCTTGGCAAAGCCAATTTCCTTGCTGGCCTTGTTGCGCTGCGCTTGCAGCGCCTCGGTCTCGCTTTGCAGGCTCTTGCGCTGCGACTCCAGCTTTTCAAACGTGGCGACATCGAGCGCATAGCCCCGGCGGGCGAGTTGGTCAGCCACTTCTTGCGGGTTGGCGCGCAGGCGTTTGGGGTCGAGCATGGTTCGATTTCGGAATGCAGATGGGGGAATGCGGATTGAAGCGCGGCGAGTTTACAGGCTGCGACCCAGCCACAAGCCCAGCGCGCAGCCGCCGAGACTGAGCAAAAGGTTGAGCGCGATGTTGGTCAGCGCCAGCAGGCTGCGGCCCTCCTGCCAGAGCAGCAGGGTTTCGAGCGAGAAGGCCGAGAAGGTAGTGAAGCCGCCCAGCACGCCGGTGATCAGGCCAGTGCGCAGCCATTCCGGAGTGTCAGGCCGTGCTGCGGTGAGCGCGAAGATCAGGCCGATACAGAGGCCACCCACGGCGTTGACGGTTAGAGTGGCGAGTGGAAAGCCCGGCACTGCGGTCCGCGCCCACAAGCCAAGTGCGTAACGCAGCAGCGAGCCACTTGCGCCGCCCAAAGCCACAGCAAGCCAAGTGCTCATGCGCGCCCTCGCCCACTGTCATTCCTGCGAAGGCAGGAATCCAGGATGCGCGAAGCGCAGTGTCTTTCAGTGATGCACAGCAAAGCGAAAGACACCTGGATTCCTGCCTTCGCAGGAATGACAAGCAAACAGGCACTCACTTTTTTGCTCCCCGCAAAGCCCGCAGCTTCTCGCCAATCTGCCCTTCGAGTCCGCGCTCGGTCGGCTGATAGAAGTGCGTACCCACCAGCTTGTCCGGCAAAAACTGCTGCCCCGCCGCATGGGCATCGGCCTCTTCATGGTCGTAGCGATAACCCTGGCCATAGCCGAGGTCTTTCATCAGCTTGGTGGGCGCGTTGCGGATGTGCAGCGGCACGTCGAGCGAGCCGTGATCGCGCACGGCAGTCTGTGCGGCCTTGAAGGCCACGTAGACGGCATTGCTCTTGGGTGCCACGGCGCAATAGACCACCG
The DNA here is from genome assembly GCA_947085665.1 of uncultured Sinobacteraceae bacterium. Taxonomy (GTDB): domain Bacteria; phylum Pseudomonadota; class Gammaproteobacteria; order Nevskiales; family Nevskiaceae; genus Stagnimonas. The sequence goes on from CAMTXV010000214.1 coordinate 21,393, forward strand.
CCTCGGCAATCGCCAGCTCGGCTTCGGGGCTGCCGATGCGCTCGAAGGCCTCCCAGGCATTGATGGCAAGTTGTAGCGCGCGCGGGTCGGCCAGCCCAATGTCCTCGTAGGCCATGCGCGTCACGCGCCGCGCGATGTAGCCGGCATCGACACCACCATCGAGCATGCGCGCCAGCCAGTAGAGCGCAGCGTCGGGGTCAGACCCGCGCACCGATTTGTGGAGGGCGCTGATCTGGTCGTAGTGGTTCTCGCCCTGCTTGTCGAAACGCCTGAATCCGCGGCCGATGAGTTTTTCCAGCAGCTCATCTTCTCTGGCAGTTGAACTGCCATCCTTGGCGAGGTCTTGCCGCTCTTGATCTACCCCTGCCCGGCCATCCTTGGCCGGGCGTTCGGCGGGACTGCGAGCAGTGCTCGCAAAGCGTCCCACCTCACCCGCGCGGCCAAGCTCATAGGCCGTTTCCAGCAGCACCAGGCTCTTGCGTGCATCGCCGTCAGCCGCTTGCGCGATGCGGGTGAGCCAGGCGGCGGGCAGGGCTTCCGCCGCTGCGCCCAAGCCACGGTCGGCATCGGTGAGCGCGCGCCGCAAGAGTTGCTCAATGTCTTCAAGCTCCAAAGCGCGCAGCACCAGCACGCGCACGCGCGACAGCAGCGCGCCATTCAGCTCGAAGCTGGGGTTTTCGGTGGTCGCACCGATGAGC
>CAMTXV010000215.1:0-13454 GCA_947085665.1 uncultured Sinobacteraceae bacterium
CCGCAGCACGCGCCGCCACCTTGTCACCCAGGGTGCGCAGCACTGTGGGGCTGGGGCCTACAAAGCGAATGCCGGCGGCTGCACAGGCATCGGCAAAGTCCGGGTTCTCCGAGAGAAAGCCATAGCCGGGATGAATGGCATCAACCCCGGCTGCTACCGCAACCCGGATGATGTCGGGAATGTCGAGATAGGCCGCGATGGGCTTCTTGCCCACGCCCACCAGATAACTTTCATCCGCCTTGAAGCGGTGTAGCGCAAAGCGGTCTTCATGGGCGTAGATCGCCACCGTGCGAATGCCCATCTCGGCGCAGGCGCGCATCACGCGGATGCTGATCTCGCCACGATTGGCAACGAGGAGTTTCTTGATCGCTTGGGTCACGGCCTGATCCTGGCGGAGGGTTGTCACTCCATAGTGCCTTCCGGCTTCACCCAGCGGCTAGCGCACGAGGCGCTTGCATCGCGATTTATCATCGCGCCCATACCAAGGGAGGGGGCAATGCCAAGTCGTCACTCGTTGACCAATGCGCTGGGTCTGCGCGGCAAGCTGCTGCTGGCGCTGCTGCTCACGTTTCTGCTCGCCGTGGGGCTTGCCACCGCGGTGGGCGTGCAAGCCCTGGCCGATCTGCGCGCCTATTTCGGCGAAAGCTATGCCCGCAATTTCACGGCGCTGAGCAAGCAGCGCATCCTGGCGCCGGTGGCGCGCGAGCTGGCGCTTTCGCAGCAGCTGGCGGAGTCGGTCGTCACCCGCGAGTTCCTCGCCAACGAGAACAGCATCGAGCATCGCCAGCGCTTCTTCGCCGAAGCGCGCGGCTATCAGGCGACGTTTGCCGACCACTCGTATTTTTTGATCTCGGCCCGCTCGCGCCACTACTACTTCAACGACAACCGCTCGCCTGAAAGCAATCAGCCGCGCTACGTCGTTGACCCCTCGCTGCCCGAGAACGCCTGGTTCGTGAGCACTCTGCTGCGCGCTGCGCCGTACAACATCAATATCGACTACGACAGCGCGCTCAGGCTCACCAAGGTGTGGATCAACGTCACCACCCGCGAGGCCGGCGAGGTGATCGCCGTAGCCGGCACGGGACTTGATTTCACCCGCTTTCTCGAAGACTTCACGCGCAGCGCCGAGCCCGGTGTCACGCCGATGATCATCGACGGCGCTGGCTTCATCCAGGCGCATCCCGATGCCAGCCTGATCGCCTTCCGTTCGGGCGCTGGCGTTGCAACGGACCCAGGCAAGACGCTGTTCGAGCTGCTCGATACTGCCGGCAAGGCCAGCGCCAAAGCGGCGCTGGAGACCGCGACGTCCACACCGGAGTCCATCGCGCTGTTTCGCGCCCGGCTCGATGGCCGCGAGCAGCTGTTTGCGCTCTCGTACCTGCCAGAACTGAAATGGCATGTGGTCACTGCCGTGAACCTGGGCGCGGCAGAGGTCATCGACCCCGCCCTCTTGCTGCCCGTGGCCCTGGCGGCGCTGCTGGCCGTAGTGATTCTGGTGCTGGGCGCCACCCTCGGCGTGAACCGGCTGGTGGTGGAGCCGCTGCTGCGACTGACGCACTCCGCGCGCGCGATGGCCGCCGGGCGCTATGAGGTTTCGCTGCCGGAAGTCCGCAATGACGAGATCGGCGCACTCACCACCGCCTTTGCGCAGATGAGCGCCAAGGTGCGCCGCCACACCGAAGAACTCGAAGGCACCGTGCGTGCCCGCACCGAGCAGCTGTTGTTGGCCAATACCGAGTTGCAGGCCTCCACGCAGAAGATCCGCTCTTCCATCGACTACGCGAGCCTGATCCAGAAGGCGATGCTGCCGGATGCCGCGCTGGCGGCCGACTGGCCCGATCAGCATGCCGTGCTGTGGCAGCCGCGCGATGTGGTGGGCGGTGATTTCTACTGCTACCGCCGCCTGCAGGGCGGCGTGATATTCGGAGTGGTGGACTGTGCCGGCCATGGCGTACCCGGCGCTTTCATGACCATGCTGGCCTGGTCGGCACTCGATACCGCCTTGAGCGGCGAGCACGCCAGCGACCCCGCCGAGGTGCTGCGCCGCATGGATGCCGCCCTGCGCGCCATGGCGCCACACACTGCCGAGCAGCTCACGGTATCGACCCACATGGACGCCGCCCTGCTCTGGGTGGACAACGCCCGACAACAGGCGCGCTTTGCCGGCGCGCGCATGTCGCTGTTCGTGGAGTCGGCCGGCCTTGTGAATGAATACAAGGGCGGCCGGCGCGCGCTGGCAGACCGCCAGCCAGGGCAGTACGTCACCACGGAAATCGCCCTGACGCCCGGCAGCAGCCTGTATCTCAGCTCCGACGGATTCCTCGACCAGGCTGGCGGCGAGCAGGGTTTTGGCTTCGGTACCAGCCGCTTTCGCGAGCTGTTGGCCGAGCAGCGCGGCACACCCATGGCAGCGCGCGCAGCCGCGTTTGACGAGGCCCTGAGCCGCTATCGCGGCAGCCAGGCGCAACGTGATGACGTTACTATCTTCGGGCTTCTGATCCAGGCTTAAAACAAGGGAAGGCATGGACGCACACGATCTTTTCACCCTGCGTGAAACCTACAACGCCCAGCGCATCATGCTGTGCTTCAACGGCCCGTTCTCCCGCAGCCTCATCGAGGAAATTGGCAACGCCCTGCGCAATTATCTGGAGCGCGAGAAGGCACAGCCCTCGGCGGCCACCGATGTCTTCGCGGCCTACATCGAAATGACGCAGAACATCCGCCACTACAGCGACGTTCACGCCTATGGCGATGCCGATGCGGACGCCACCGTGGTGATCGCCCGCGACCCGGATGGACGCCATATTGTCTCGGCCGGCAATGTGGTGGAAACCGCAGACGGCGAAGCGCTGATGCAGCGCATCGCGCAGCTCAACGCGCTCGACAAGACGGCCCTCAAAGCGCTTTACAAGGAACAGCTGCGCGCCCCGCGCGAGGCCAGCAGCAAAAGCGGCGCAGGCCTGGGGCTGATCGATATCGCCCGCAAATCCACCGCCCCCATGCAGGCCGCGTTGCGTACCCTGCGCGAGGGGCGCGCCTTCTTCAGCCTTCGGGTTGTCATCTAGCGGCGCTCGTCATGCAAGACCTCACGATTGCGCCCACCCAGTCCACGCCCGCGATTCGCACCGATTTCGCGGCCGGCCGACTGGAGCTGCGGGGCGACTCCTACCCGGAGAACACCTACGAGCTGTTCGAGCCCCTGTTTCTGTGGGTGAAGCACTACCTGGCCAGTGGCGAACAGCCGCTGCGGCTCGATCTGTACCTGCTCTACCTCAACACCAGCAGCGTCAAGGCGATGATGGACATCTTCGACCTGCTGGAGAGCGCCCATCGCAAGGGCCGCGGGGTGAGCGTGTACTGGTTCTACGACCCACAGAATGAGCGCGTGGCCGAAATGGCCGAAGAGTTCAAGGAAGATTGCAGCTTCCCCTTTCTCATCGAGCCGCAGGCCGGATGAACCACGGCCGCGACGAGCCGCTGCTGGGCGAGATCGAGGCCCTGCTGCAACAGGGCGACGAGAGCAATCCGCTGCATGCCCCGCTGCAGCGCCTGCTCGCGCATCACATCGAGCAACTCGCCAAGCTCGATCGCCAGTTTCAGCGGCTGGTGCGCGTTTCCGACCGCTACCAGAACATGCTGCAGGAGGCCAATCAGGCGCTGCACCAGGCTTCCACACACGACCTGCTCACGGGTCTGGCCAACCGCCGCCATGTGATGGAACGGCTGGTGGCGCAAACCGCCCGGCTGGGCGCTGCCGATGCCTATTGCGTCGCCATGGTCGACATCGACCGCTTCAAGCACATCAACGACAGCCACGGCCATCTGGCGGGCGACAGCGTGCTGCAGGGCGTGAGCGCGCGTCTGAAGGGCCTGATGCGCACCACCGATCTCTGCGGCCGCTGGGGTGGTGAGGAGTTCCTGCTGTTGCTGCCGGGCTCCACCATCGGCGACGCGCTGCACAGCCTGGAGCGTGTTCGCTCAGGCATTGCCGAAACCCCCATCCCCTGGGCGGGCGGCGAAATCGCCGTGACTGCCAGCTTCGGCGCGGCGCAATGGCAGCACGGCGAGGCCATCAGCCAGACCCTGAAGCGCGCCGACGATGCCCTGCTGCGTGCGAAGCGGCAGGGCCGCAATCGCATCGAGCAGGGCGACGACAGCTAAGCGGGGCTAGAACACCACGACGCTGCGAATCGACTCGCCGCGCGCCATCAAATCGAAGCCGTGGTTGATCTCTTCGAGCTTCAGCTTATGGGTGATCAGATCATCGATGTTGATCTTCCGGTCCATGTACCAGTCGACGATCTTCGGCACGTCGGTGCGGCCGCGGGCGCCGCCAAAGGCCGAGCCGATCCAGCGCCGGCCGGTCACCAGCTGGAAGGGTCGCGTGGCGATTTCCTTACCGGCTTCGGCCACACCGATGATGGTGCTCACACCCCAGCCCTTGTGGCAGCACTCCAGCGCCTGGCGCATCACCTGCACATTGCCGATGCACTCGAAGCTGTAGTCGGCTCCGCCCTTGGTGAGTTCCACGAGGTGCGCCACCAGATCGCCCTCGATCTCTTTCGGGTTCACGAAGTGAGTCATGCCGAACTGCCGCGCCATTTTTTCGCGCGCGGGATTGGTATCCACACCCACGATCATGTTCGCACCCACCATCTTCAGACCCTGGATCACGTTGAGCCCGATGCCGCCCAAGCCAAACACCACACAGTTGGTGCCGGCTTCGACCTTGGCGGTGAAGATCACCGCGCCAATGCCGGTGGTCACACCGCAGCCGATGTAGCAGATGCTCTCGAAGGGCGCGTCTTCACGCACCTTGGCCAGCGCAATCTCCGGCAGCACCGTGTAGTTGGCAAAGGTGCTGCAGCCCATGTAGTGCAGCACTGGCTTGCCCTGGAAGCTGAAGCGCGAGCTGCCATCGGGCATCAGCCCCTTGCCCTGCGTGCCGCGAATCTTCTGGCAGAGGTTGGTCTTCTGCGAGGTGCAGTAATCGCACTCGCGGCATTCCGGCGTGTAGAGCGGAATCACATGATCGCCCTTCTTGAGGCTCTTCACGCCGGGTCCGACATCCACCACCACGCCCGCGCCCTCATGCCCGAGGATGGCCGGGAACAAGCCTTCTGGGTCGGCACCGCTGAGCGTGTACTTGTCGGTGTGGCACAGGCCCGTGGCCTTGATCTCTACCAGCACCTCGCCTTCGCGGGGACCTGCGAGCTGCACGGTTTCGATGGATAGCGGTTGACCCGCAGCAAAGGCAACAGCGGCGCGAACGTCCATGACTAACTCCAGAAAATGAAAAGTGGCGGCGGAATGCGGCCGGCATTGAAACGCAAAAGCGGCAGGCCGCAAAGCCTGCCGCGAAGGGGAGCACTCAGCTGGCGCGCAGGCGCCGGGTCTTGAACACGTTGATGCCGTTCTCGATCTGCCCGAACAGGAAGGCCTTCAGCCCCGACTCATTCGGGCGCGGCGCCTCGCCCTTGCCGATGCGATGCAGCTGGCGGGTGTACCAGGCCACTTCCATCAGCGCCATGCGGTCGATGAGCTTGATGCCGGTGACGATGGGCTTGATCACCTGCGTGGGCTCCTGGCCGGCCAGCAGGCGCTTGGGCAGGTTGGGCTCCACCGCCAGCAGGCGGCCCAGGCCAACGAGATCAATCGCGCCGCTCTGTAGCGCCTCGCTCATGCCGCCAAGGCTGCGAAAGCCGCCGGTGAGCATCAGCGGCACGCGCGTGATGGCTCGCACTTTTTCAGCGAAGGCGAGGAAGTACGCCTCGCGGTCGCGGGTGGTGGACTTCACCACGCCAGTCATCGCCGGCGCCTCATAGGTACCGCCGGAAATCTCCACCAGATCAATGCCGGCTTCAACCAGGGCGGTGATCGTCTCCAGGGACTCCTCTTCGGTGAAGCCGCCGCGCTGGAAGTCCGCCGAGTTGAGCTTGATGCCGATGGGAAACTGAGGCCCCACCGCCGCGCGCATGGCGGCGAGCACCGCCAGCACGAAGCGGCGGCGCTTGGCGGGCGTGCCGCCCCAGTCGTCTTCGCGGCGGTTGTGGTGTGGCGAGAGAAACTGGCTCACCAGATACCCATGCGCGCCGTGAATCTGCACGCCGCTGAAGCCGGCCTTCTGCGCAATGCGCGCGGTGGTGGCGTAGCGCTGCACCAGCGCTTCGATCTCGCTGGCGGTGAGTTCGCGCGGAGTGGCAAAGAAGGCCTGCATCTCCTGCCGGAAGGGGATGGCCGAGGGCGCGACGTTTTCGCGGTTCAGTCCCTTGGGGCTCTGCTTGCCCGGGTGGTTGATCTGCATCCACAGCTGGGTGCCGCCCTGCGTGCCCGCAGCCGCCCAGCGCTTCAGGGCATCGAGATCGCGTTCGTCTTCGATGGCGACATTGCCGGGCTCGCCCAGAGCCGTGCGGTCGATCATCACGTTGCCCGTGATGCACAGGCCAATGCCGCCTTCCGCCCAGGTGCCGTAGAGGCGCTCCAGCGCCGGGGTGGCCCGGTTGTCCATGGTGCCCAGGGCCTCACTCATGGCGGATTTCGCCAGCCGGTTGGGCAGCACGGCGCCACAGGGCAGGGTGAGGGTTTGGGACAACGGGGCAGCAGGAGTCATGGGCTCGCTCGAAGGGGTGGAAAACCAAACTGAATTCTTAAATGCGCGCGGCGCCGAACTTCATCACCTGCGATACCAGGCGCATCAGACCGCGTACCGGTGCGGGCGGCAGCGCACCACCCGCCGCCAGAGCCTCCTCTCCGTGACGCTCTTCGTCGCTCTGCATGGCCTGCAGCACGACGCGGCTTTGAGCGTCGCCAGCCGGCAGGCGCTCCAGATGCTCGCCTAGATGTGCGCTCACCTGCCGCTCGGTTTCGGCCACGAAGCCCAGGCTGGTGGCGTCGCTGCGCAGGCCGGCCAGCGCACCGATGGCCGCTGAGCTGGCATACCAGAGCGGGGTGAGCTTGCTGGGGCCATCACCGAGTTCGTGCAGGCGCTCGGCGCACCAGTGCAGATGATCCTGCTCCTCGCGTGCGGCCGCGAGCAGCTGCTGGCGCACCGCCGGGTCGCGGGCCATCAACGCCTGGCCGTGATACAGGCCCTGTGCCGCTACTTCGCCTGCATGGTTCACGCGCATCAGGCTGGCCGCTTCGCGGCGCTCGCCCTCGTTCAGCGCCTCGCCCGCAGCCCTTGGCCGGGGCCGGCTGGCGCCGCCTGCGGCCGACATGGCCTTCAGGCCATCGCCGAAGCTGGCCAGCAGCTGGTCGAGCGCGCTCAGGTGCGCGGTGGAAGGGTTCGAGGGATGGCTCATGGAACTCGCTCGCGGGAAGACAAATGCGGAGACAATAGGCAGGTCGCGATTCTACGACCGCACCCGCTCCCGCAATGTTCTGGCTCGTCGTGTTTTTCACTGTCGCCCTCGTGCTCGCCTATCGCGGCGCACCGCTCACCACCGCCACCGGCGTGGTGGGCGTGACGGTGCTGTTCTACGGCTGGCTGGGCGATTCCCTGAGCCTGTTCGCTCTGCTGCTGCTCGCCACCCTCGCGCTGTTCGTGCCACTCAATGTGGCGGCGGTGCGGCAGGAATGGCTCACCCTGCCCCTGCTCAACCGTTTTCTCACCCTCACGCCGCCGGCCCCCATCGAGGGCGAGCGCGGCCCCGGCGCGGCGCTGGTGTCCGGCGACTGGGCCGCAAGCTTTCCATTGCTCGAAAAACCCGCCGACCCGCAGGCAGATATTCGTCTCGAAGCCTATGGCGCCGCGCTCTCGCACCGCCTCATGCAGCCCTTGGAGCTGCCGGCACCCACCGGCGCGCAGGCGCGCATCGCCGAGGGCCTGATGATGGGCACCGCCCTGCACCGCGTGGGCCTGCGCCTTTTGGCAGGCCGCCCTACCCGCGTGCCGGCGCGTGAGGCCTGGCGGCTGGCACGCCACGGCGCCACGCTGCTGGGTCACGGCAGCGCGCCACGGGTGGAAGAGGTGGAGGCCGAGGACAACGCCCGCCTGCTCTCCATCCTCGCCGCTGTGCATCCCTACTACCCCGAGTGGCTCACCGCCGCGCGCGACGAGCACGCCGCGCACCGCCTGCTCACCTTTGATCGGGCGGTGTGGTCGGCCTTCGGCCATGCCTTGCAGAACGCCGCGCGCGCCTTCGTGGGCGGGCTCTCCGGTGCCATGCTGATTCCCGCAGCCGGGGACGACGCCATCAAGCCCTTGCAGCGCCAGGTGCGGCTGGCACAAACGCGCTTTGCGGTCGCCAGCGACCTGCTGCTGGCGCTGCCGCTGCTACAGGTACAGGCGCCGGGCTTCGCCCCGCGCCTGGCCGCCGCACTCGAAGCCCTGCAGGCCGTGCAGGCCCTGCTGACGTGGCATGGCAGCGCACCGCAGCCGCTCACCGAGCGGGTGGTGGTGGTGAATGCCCTGCGTCGTGCGCTGGCCGCCTTTGAAGAAGCCTTGTGGATCGCCCTGCGCGAGCTGCCGCACACGGGGCTGCGCATCGTCATCACGGTGATCTGCCTGCCGCTGGGCCGCCGCGCCCGCGTGCCGACCGTGGCCGAGGAAGCCGCAGCCGCCACCGCCCTGTTGCGCGAGCCTGCGCTGCGCGGCCGCCTGCGTACGGGCATTGCCGCGCATCCCGCGCTGGATGCGCTGGAAGCGCGCGTGGAGCAGCTGCGCAAGCTCGAACCCACGCTGCGCCAGCTCAAGGCCGCACAGTTCGAGCCGATACCGGTGGACGAGCGCGCACGTCTGGCGGCGGCCGCACAGCGTCATCTCGTCGATGACGACGAAGCTGCCGTGCTGGCCGAAGCACTCGACTTTGCCGACACGCTCAAGGCTGCCCACACCGGCGGCACCCACTCCGCCGCACCCACTGCCCATGGCTGAAACCTGTCTCATCGTTGGCGCCGGCCCCGGCATTGGTCAGGCCTGCGCGCTGGCGTTTGCGCGCGAGGGCTACGACATCGCGCTGATCGCGCGTCATCCCGAGCGGCTGGTGGCGCAGACCACCGAAATCAACTGGACCACCGGCCGCCAGGCCCGCGCCTTCGCCGCCGATGCGGGCGATGCCGAGGCGCTGCGCGCGGCACTGCGCAAATCGCAGCTCGAACTCGGGCCGCCGCGCGTGCTCATCTACAACGTCGCCAGCGTGCAGCGCGCGCGGCCGGCCCTGCTCGATATCGAGCAGCTGGTGCGCGAGTTCCGCGCCAATGTGGCCGGCGCCCTGGTGTGTGCGCAAACACTCGCCGCCGACATGCGGGTGGCGGGCGGCGGCAGCCTCTTGTTCACCGGCGGCGGACTGGCCGACCACCCCACGGCGGATTACGCCTCGCTGTCGCTCAGCAAGGCGGCGCTGAAGAGCCTCACCCACACGCTGGCGCAGGAGCTGGGGCAGAGCGGCATTCATGTCGCCACCGTCACCGTGCACGGCTTCGTGCAGGCCGGGACGCACTTCGATCCACACCTCATCGCCCAGAGCTTCATCAAGCTGCACCGTCAGCCCAAGGGGCGCTTCGACATCGAACTGGTCTACCGCTGATGGCCAACGCCTTTCCGCTGCTGCGCAATGTCGATGGTTTGAAGAGCCAGCACTTCGATGTGCTGGTGATCGGTGGTGGTATCTACGGCGTGTGGGCTGCCTACGACGCCGCCCTGCGCGGCCTCTCGGTGGCACTGATCGAAAAGACCGACTGGGGCTCAGGCACTTCGCAGTCGTCCAGCAAGCTCATTCACGGCGGACTGCGCTATCTCGAGCACTTCGAGTTCCGGCTGGTGAGCCACGCCCTCGCCGAGCGCCGCGTGCTGAGCGAGATCGCACCGCATCTGGTGCGGCCGCTGAACTTCAAGCTGCCGGTGTGGAAGAGCGCGCGGGTGGGCCGCCTGCAATTGCTGGCAGGCCTCACGCTCTACGACTTTCTCGCCACCGGCAAGCAGCCGGTACCGCGCCACAAGTCCTTTTCGCGCGATGCCCTTCTTCAAGAGCACCCCTACCTCAGTGCCGAGGGCCTGAAGGGCGGGCTGCGCTACGGCGACTGCCAGGAAGACGATGTCCGCATGGCCATGGTGGTGGCCGCGGCTGCACAGGCGGCAGGTGCTGTTTGCGCCACCGGCATTGCCGCCGAGGCGCTCATCGAGCAGCAGGGCCGCGTGCGGGGTGCCATGGTGCGCGACACCGCGAACGATGCCTGCTTCGCCATTCACGCCGATGTCACCATCAATGCCGCGGGCCCCTGGGCGCGCGCGCTGTCTGCAACGGCACTCGGCGCGGCGGCTCCGGCGGTGAAACTGGTGAAGGGCGTGCATCTGGTGCTGCCGGCGATTGCCGATCTGCACGACGCCTTTCTGCTCACCGCGCCGCAGGACGGCCGCGTGTTTTTCGTCATCCCCTGGCAGGGCCGCACGCTGGTGGGCACCACCGAATCGAGCGTGACGGACGTGAGCCAGTGCGTGGTCACGCCCGAGGAGCGGCGCTATCTGCTCGACGCCGTGCGCGCGCTGATGCCGGGCTTAGGCTGGGACGAAGACGATGTGATTGCCGGCTTTGCCGGTGCCCGCACCCTGCAGGCGGAAGACGCCGGCAGTCTCTCGGCACAGACCCGCGAGTTCACCATCACCACGCCAAAGCCAGGACTCATCTGGCCCATCGGCGGCAAGTACACCACCGCGCGCTGCGATGCGGCCGAGATCATCGACAGCGTCTACGCCATGCTCGAAAAACCCGGGCCGGTGAGCCTCACCCACCGCTACCCGCTACCGGGCGCGCCGGTGGGCACGCGCGAGGGCTCGGTGATGCTGGGCGACTTCACGGGCTGGCAGAGCGAGGCCATTGCCGGCCTCACACGCCGCGGTCTGGCCGAAGACATTGCCGAAAGCCTGACTCTGCGTCATGGCACGCGCATCAGCGCCGTCACGGCCTTGCTCGACGAGCAGCCTGCCTTGGCCGCAAGGCTGGTGCACGACGCGCCCTTCATCGAGGCCGAGGTGGTGCTGGCGGTGCGCGAAGAGGGGGCGCGCAGCATCGAAGACATCATTCGCCGGCGACTGCCACTGGCACTGGTTGCGCGCGATGGCCCCTGGCGTGCCCGCGTGCAGGCACTCTGCGAAAACGCGTAGCGCGCCAACGCAGTCGCGGTCATTACGGCCGACACCGCTCATCTGCCTCGCCCTGCCGCTGGCGCCATCCACAGGCTCGGCAACCGTCTACGCCTGACCAGCGGCACCTTCGCGCACGCAGACGGCATGCTGCGTGCTGGCTGTGCGTCCGCACAATCCACATCCTCCTCGCCCACTAAAACAAACGAGGAGAACGCCATGCGTTCATGGTCCACATCGGCATTGCGGCTGGTCTGGCTGGGGCTTGCGGGCAGTGTTGCGCTGAGCGCCTGCGGCGGCGGTAGCGGCAACCAGGCACAGCTCGACGGCAATGCCGGCGAAACCCCGCAGGTGTTCGACGCGCTCTCCGTGTTCGACCCGGTGCCCATCAGCGCCGCCGATTCCGCCTCCATCCCCTTCCCCTTCGATGGCCTGTTCGCGGGTTTCAACGACCCGACGCTGAACATCCCCAACGCGGCGAACGTGCCCTTCGTCAGCGCAGCCAATCTGGCGGATGGCTTCTCCACCACCGCCTCGCTGTTCTTCGACCTCACGGGCTTTGTGGATCTCGCCACCGTCACGCCGAACCTGATCATCGTCAACAGCGCCACGGGTGCGGTGCTGCAGGCGGGCACTGACTATGTGCTGCAACCCTCACCCGCACTGGCACGCAACAGTGGCGGTGCGCTGCAACCCATCAGTCAGCAGCGCACGCGCGTGCTGGTGGAGCCGCTCAAGCCGCTGGCCCCTTCCACGCGCTACCTGGTGGCCTTCAAGACCGGCGCGAAGACCACCGACGGTGGCGGCGTGCTGCCCTCGGCGGCCTTCCGCGTGCTGCGCTCCGGCACGCCGGTGGCTGAGCAAAGCGACCCCATCCTCGCCAGCTACTCGCCCGCGCAGAAAGCCCGGCTCGAACAGCTGCGCAGCCAGCTGATCCGCCCGGTGGTGGCGGCCTTTGGCCAGCTGGCGGGCCTGGCTGAAACCGATCTCGTGCTGGCCTGGAGCTTCACCACCGGCTCCACCGATAAAACCCTCAAGGCCATCGCTGCCGGGGTGACGCCGCGCTTCACGCAGTTGCAGAACACGGGGGCGAACACTTCCATCATCGGCGCTCCGGGCGTGGCGGATCTCTACTCCGGCGTCATCCAGGTGCCGTACTACCTCGCCAGCGCTGGCGGCAACGTCAACTCCACCGCGCCGCTCTCCAGCTTCTGGGCGGCGGACGCGACCAAGCCCGATACCAACGCACAGTTTCTCGGGCAGGTGCCCTGCGGCGCCTTTGCCGTGGGCGCCACGCTGCCAGATGGCCAGACCGCAAGGCCCAGTGCTTCGACCACGCTGTGCTTCCCGCTGCCGGTCAAGCAATCCGACGAGCTGATTCCGCTGCTGGTCACGGTGCCCAATGCCAACTCAGGCCAGACCAAGCCCGCCACGGGCTGGCCGGTGGTGATCTTCCAGCACGGCATCACCCGCAACCGCGGCGATGCGCTGGCAGTGGCACCAGCGCTGGCGGCGGCTGGCTTCGTGGTGCTCTCCATCGACCTGCCGCTGCACGGCATCACGCCCGGCAACACCTTTGCGGCGCTGCGCCAAGCCGGGCGCGAGCGCACATTTGATCTGGACCTCGTCAATAACAGCACCACCGCGCCGGGGCCCGATGGCACGCCGGACGGCAGCGGTCAGCACTTCATCAATCTGCAAAGCCTGATCACCAGCCGCGACAACCTGCGCCAGGCAGCGGTAGACCTGCTCTCGCTCAGCAAGAGTGTCGCGAGTATGGATCTCGACGCCGACGGCAGCCCGGATCTCGATGCCAACCAGGTGCGCTTTCTGGGTCACTCGCTCGGCGGCGTGGTGGGCGGCACTTATCTCGCGCTTGATGCCGGCGTGGGTGCTGCCACGCTGGCCATGCCCGGCATGGGCATCGGCAAGCTGCTGGATGCCTCGGGCGCGTTTGGGCCGGTCATCAGCGCGGGCCTGGGCGCCAGCGGCGTGGTGGAAGGCACGGATGACTACGAAACCTTCATCCGCTTCGCGCAGACGCTGGTGGATGCCGCTGACCCCGCCAACTATCTGGTGGACCTGAAGGCGAAGCACCCGCTGCATCTCATCGAGGTCATCAACGACACCACGCTGCCGAACAGCGCCGTGGCCGGCCCGGCCCGCACGGGGCAGGACCGCGTGACGATCACCGGTTTCCTCTCCGGCACCGATCCGATGATTGCGCTGCTGGGACTGGAGGTGATCGGCCCGCTCTCGCCGCCGCTCGCCGCCCTCACCGTGAAGACCGGCGCAAAGCTCGCGGTGGCCAGCGTGTTCGCCACCGGCAACCACGGCTCCATCCTCGACCCCTCGGGCTCTGCCGAGAACGCCG
>CAMTXV010000216.1:0-9776 GCA_947085665.1 uncultured Sinobacteraceae bacterium
CATCTCGACCCACGGTGCCCGTAAGGGTCTGTCGGATACGGCCTTGAAGACCGCCAACTCCGGTTACCTCACCCGCCGTCTGGTGGACGTGGCCCAGGATGTGGTGATCACCTCGCAGGATTGCGGCACCGAGCAGGGTCTGCTCATGACGCCGGTGGTGGAAGGCGGCGACGTGCTGGAACCGCTGCGCGACCGCGTGCTGGGCCGCACGATTCTGCGCGACGTGATGAAGCCGGGCACCGAAGAAGTGCTGGCTGAGGCCGGTGTGCTGATCGACGAAAAGACGGCCGACCTGCTCGACAAGAACGGCGTCGACGAACTCTGGGTGCGTAGCTCCATCACCTGCGAAATGCCCTTCGGCGTTTGCGCCAAGTGCTACGGGCGCGACCTGGCCCGCGGCCACCGCGTCAACATCGGTGAAGCGGTCGGCGTCATTGCTGCCCAGTCCATCGGTGAACCGGGCACGCAGCTCACCATGCGTACCTTCCACGTGGGTGGTGCGGCATCGCGTGCTGCGGCTGCCGACGGCGTGGACAGCCGCAACGCCGGCACCATTCGCGAGCACAACGTGAAAACCGTTGTGAACCGCGAGAAGCAGCGCGTGGCGGTGATCCGCACCGGTGAAATCGGTGTGATCGACGCCCAGGGCCGCGAGCGCGAGCGCTACAAGATTCCTTACGGCGCCATCGTGCTCGTGAAGGAAGGCGATGCCGTGAAGGCAGGCCAGCGTCTGGCCAAGTGGGACGCCCACACGCACCCGATCATCACGGAAATCGCCGGTCAGATCCGCTTCCAGGACTTCGAGGACGGCGTGACCGTCAGCCGCGAGACCGACGATGTCACCGGCGTGCAGATGCTGGTCATCACCGATCCCAAGACGCGTGGTTCGGCAGGTAAGGACTTGAAACCCGTCATCGCGTTGTTCGATGCCAAGGGCAAGCCCGTGAACTTCGCCGGCACCGAAATCCCCGCCGCCTACGCACTGCCGCCAAAGGCGATTGTGTCGCTGGAAGACGAGGGCGAAGTGCAGGTGGGTGACGTCATCGCCCGTATCCCGCAGGACTCCGTCAAATCGCGCGACATCACGGGCGGTCTGCCGCGTGTGGCCGACTTGTTCGAAGCCCGCAAGCCGAAGGATCCGGCCGTCATGGCCGAGGACTCCGGCACTATCAAGTTCGGCACGCCCACCAAGGGCAAGCAGCGCATCAAGATCGTGCAGCCCGATGGCGAAGAGATCGAAATGCTGGTGCCGAAGTGGACCCAGATCACCGTGTTTGAAGGTGAGCAGGTCGCGAAGGGCGAGCAGATCTCCGACGGCGAGCCGTCACCGCACGACATCCTGCGTCTGCAGGGTGTGACGGCGCTGGCGAACTATCTCGTCAAGGAAATCCAGGACGTCTATCGCCTGCAGGGCGTGAAGATCAACGACAAGCACATCGAGACGATCATTCGCCAGATGCTGCGCAAGGTGGAAATCGCCGAGAAGGGCGATACCCGCTTCCTGCAAGGCGAACAGGCGGAAATCTTCCACGTGCTGGCCGAGAACCGCAAAGCCCGCGGCAAGGGCGAACAGCCGGCGAAGTACAACCGCCAGCTGCTCGGCATTACCAAGGCTTCGCTGTCTACCGAAAGCTTCATCTCGGCGGCTTCGTTCCAGGAAACCACCCGCGTGCTCACCGAGGCTTCCGTGCGCGGCAGCCGCGACGAGCTGCGTGGCTTGAAGGAAAACGTCATCGTCGGCCGTCTCATCCCGGCCGGCACGGGTCTGGCGCATCACGAGCAGCGTCGCAAGATGCGTGGTGGCTCCTTGCTTGTAGACCTGCAAACGCCGCGTGCATCGAACCCCATCACCGATATTTTCACCACCGAGCGTGGCGAGACCATCGGCGGTGGTGACGATGGCGACGAGGGCGGCTCTGAAGAGTAGTCGGCTGGCGTCAAGAAAAAGGCCGGGCACATTGCCCGGCCTTTTTTGTGCCTGCTCGCGCCGCAGCCCTGCGGTGCTATTGATGCTGAAGCCACGCCACCGGAGCGCCGCATGAACTGGCAACACCGACTCAACCTTGAGCCACACCCCGAAGGCGGCTGGTTCCGCCGCATCTGCACTGTTGCCGCTCCGGTGGGCGGTCAGCCGGGCTCACGCGCGGCGGCAAGCTCCATCCACTATCTGCTCACGGCGGCGCATCCACGCGGACGCTTTCATCGCGTGGCGCCCACCATCCTGCATTTCCTGCAGTCTGGTGGCCCGGTTGAGTACGCCTGCATCAACGCCGATGGCCTGCTGCAACAGAGCGTGCTGGGCTTTGCCGAAGGGCAGGCGCTGTTTCTCGAAGTGCCGGGCGGCACCTGCAAATGCAGCCGCCTCCTTGGTGATGCGGACCACGCGCTGGTATCTGAGGTGGTGATACCCGCTTTCGAGTGGGCTGATCACGAGTATCTCGACCACAGCAGGATCAATCCCGCGCTGCGGGACGAGTTGCAGCAGCAGGGGTGGATCGACCGCTTGACCCCATGACCGAGCCCGAGGCGTTGCTGGCTCGGCTGCGCGGAACCCGGCTAGGCAGCGCGCGCCAGCGGTTGCTGCGCCTGCGGCGGGGCAGTCTCGGCATTGGCGATACTCGCCGGCAGAAAGCGCCCATAGCCCTGGGCCTGCCCAAAGTCGGCAGCGAACTGCCCCTGCCGATAGGCCACGCGGCCATTGATGATGGTGGCTGTCACGGCTGCATCGTTGCGATTCACCATGCGCGGAATGCCGCCAAACTCGGCCAGCGGTGCTTCGGCATAGCGCAGCACGCTGGCATCAAGCCCGGCGGGATTGATCACCACCACATCGGCGCGGGCGCCGAGATGCAGGCGGCCAGCATCGAGTTCAAACCAGTCCGCCAGTTCGCCGGTGAGACGCCAGATGGCCTTTTCGATGGGCATCACCGTGCGGCCTTCCAGCTCCGCATCGCGGCAGAGCTTCAGTAGTTGAATCCCGAAGTTGTAGAAGGCCATGTTGCGGATGTGCGCGCCGGCATCGCTGAAGCTGATGATCGAACCCTTGTCCTGCACCAGTGCTTCGAGCCGGTGCTTGCGATGGTTGCCGATCACGGTCTTCCAGCGCAGGCGCTTGCCGTGCACTACCACAAGGTCGAGAAAGGCATCCACCGGATGAATGCCGCGCGCATCGGCAATGGCACCGAAGGACTGGCCCACCACGCTCTGGTCGGGACAGTCGACGATGGTGGCGTCGTGGAAGTCGCGATGCCAGACGCGCGGCGAGAACTTGCTTTCGTAGTTCTTTCGAAAGGCGCGGCGGTAGCTTTCGTCCTGCATCAGCGCGTTGCGTTCAATCTCGTCGGTGAGGTGCAGTGCCTGCTCACCGGCACCAAACTCCTCGAAGATCACCAGATCAATGCCGTCGGCATGCACTTCGAAGGGGCAGGGCAGCGCCTGCCAGCGAAAGTTGCCGCCGAGAAACGTGTTGCAGAAGTGCGCGAACTTGCCCACCACCCGGTGCAGCAGGCCATTGCTCTTCACATCCATCAGCGTGATCAGCGTGGTTTTCAAAGGCTTGCGGAAGGCCAGGCCCAAGCTCTCCCACATGAAGGCGAACATGTTGACCTTGGTGACGATATCCGGCGCACCCTGGTGGATGCGCCCGCGCCGCCGCAGAATCTTGTTGAGCCGGGTGTACTCGCCCCAGCGCGCGTAGGTGGTGGGCAGGCTCTTGCTGCGCTCACGCTCACCGTCGAGCTTGTCCCACTTGGTGGTCATGGTGGACAAGCCCAGGAGACCCACATCGAGTCCTTCTTCGAGCGTGGCTTCCATGCGCTGCATTTCGGCTTCACTGGGCCGGGCCTTGTCATCCACCGCGCGGCTCAGCCCCATGGTGGCTACGCGCAGATCGCTGTGGCCGAGATACGCCGTTACATTCGGCCCCAGCGGCATCTGCTGCAGGTGCTCCACATATCCCTTGGGCGAATTCCAGGTTTTGGTCTGGCGCAACAGCGGCAGCACATGCTCGCGTGGAATCGATTCCACGCGAGTGAACATGTCGGCGCAGTCCTCTGCCGGCGAGCAGATCATGCCAATCGAGCAACTGCCGAAGGTCACGGTGGTCACGCCGTGGCGCACGCTTTCCTTCAAGGCCGGGGCGGCGAGCATCTCGGCGTCGTAGTGTGTGTGCGTGTCGAGAAACCCCGGCAGCACCCATTGGTCCTTCGCGTCAATCACGGTGGCCGTGGCATCCACCAGCGGCAGATCGCTGATGGCCGCCACGCGGCCCGCGCGAATGCCGATGTGCTTGCGAGCGCCGGGCGTGCCACGGCCATCAAAAAACAGGCCGTTCTTGATGATGAGATCGAAGCCCTCTTGAGGGGCTGTCTGGTGCTGGTGCATGGGTTCTCCTCCCGCACGGCGTTCGCGGCCAAATGCGCGAAATCTGCCCAGCAAGTTAAGCCACTGGCAGGCTGCAAAGCCATCGATAAGCCACATTTTTAGCCGCGGAGCAACGGTGAAAATTACCGTCTGCCTGTCAGCCTGCGCGGGGGCGCTTCGTTACACTGCCGGCGCGTAAAACAAATAACTACAGAGGAGAAAACGCAGATGGCAAGCAAGATCAAGCTCAACCCGCTCGACGCCGCCTGGCTGATGGTGGAGTCCACCGAAACGCCCATGCACGTCGGCAGCCTCACGATTTACTCGCTGCCGCCTGCTGCGCCGCCTTCCTTTCTCAAGGATTGGGTGGCCGCCATGCGCGAGCACCGTCATTTCGCCGCCCCTTTCAATCTGAAGCTCGCCAACCCCAGTCTCAAGGCGGTGCTGCCCGCCTGGGTGGAAGACCACAAGATCGATCTTGACTACCACCTGCGCCATTCCGCCCTGCCGGCGCCGGGCGGCGAGCGCGAGCTGGGTGTGCTGGTGTCGCGCCTGCACAGCCATGCGCTCGATTTCAATCGCCCGCTCTGGGAGATGCACATCATCGAAGGGTTGGAGAACAACCGCTTCGCGCTGTACATGAAAATGCACCACTCGCAGGTGGACGGCGTGGGCGGCATGAAGATGCTGGAGAAAATGCTTTCGCCCGACCCGCAAGCAGATGACATGTTGCCGCCCTGGGCCATTGGCCGTGGCAGCGGTGATGCGCCCCGCCGCAAGGGGCCGCGCCCAACCCTGCAGGATGCCTTCAAGGCGCAGGCTTCCACCTTGCCGGGTGTGGTGAAGGCCCTGCGCGAAGTGGTGGCCAATACCTTCAACCAGAAAGACGCCGCCAATGCCGCGCCCTTTGTGGCACCAAAATCCATCCTCAATCGCAAGATTGGCGGCCAGCGCCGCTTCGCCACACAGTTCTACGACCTGGCGCGCATCAAGGCCGTGGCAAAGGCCACCGATACCACCGTCAACGATATCTTTCTGGAACTCTGCGCAGGCTCGCTGCGCCGCTATCTCGACGAGATTCAGGCGCTACCCAATCAGCCGCTCACGGCGGGCGTGCCGGTGAGCATCCGCCCCGCCGACGACAGCGACAGCGGCAATGCCATCAGCTTCATCATCGCCAATCTCAACACCCAGATCGGCGATTCGATGAAGCGGCTCAAGGGCATCAAGGAGTCCATCACCATCGCCAAGGACAAGCTGCAGGCCATGCCCAAGGCAGGTCTGGCCAACTACACCATGGTGTTCATGGCGCCGTACATTCTCAGCATGCTGCTGGGGCTCGGCGGGCGCACCAAGCCCATGTTCAACGTCACCATCAGCAATGTGCCGGGGCCATCGCGAACCCTGTTCTTCAATGGTGCGAAGCTGGAACAGATGTATCCCATCTCGCTGCTCAGCCATGGCCAGGCGCTCAACATCACCGTGGTGAGCTACGCCGGGCAGTTCAACGTGGGCTTCACTGGCTGCCGCGATACGCTGCCGCACATGCAGCGCCTCGCCACCTACATGGCCGAGGAGCTGGAAGTGCTGGAAGCGGCGGTGGCGAAGAAGCGCAGCAAGGCGGCCTGACGGCACTGCGGCGTGCGGGAAATTCATCTCGTCACGCCGCTGGCGACGGCCATCGGGGGCAGTGAGCAGCGCGCGCTCACGCTGTATCGCTTGCTCCTGGCCGATGGCCGCGCCACACCCAGGTTGTGGTCGCCCGTCGCACCCAATGCAGTGCTGGCCGAAGCCCAGAACATCACCACCATCAACGTCGGCGCCGGGGCATTCCCACGCGGTGGCACCGTGGTGTTCGTGGGCGTCTATTTCGATTACGGCGACTGGCTAGCCACAGCCGGTATCGAGAGAGTGCTGGTGATCGCCAACACCAACAACCCCGCCGCCTGGGCGCGCAACCGGGAGCGCCTGGCTCAGCCCGGCGTACCGGCCTTCGAGTTGTTGCACACCTCTGCGGCCTTGCAGCGCGCTCTGGGCGGCGGGGGAAGCGTGCTGCCCAGCCTGATCGACCCTGCCGCTTTCGCACCCAAGGCACGCGAGCAAGGCAGGCCTTTTACTCTCGGGCGGCATAGCCGCGACGAACCCTACAAGCACCACCCGGAAGATCTCATCGTTTATCAGGATGTACTCACCCGCGGCGGTGCCTTGCAGCTGATGGGCGCCAGTGCCGTCGCGGCACGGCTCCGCTTGAGCCGCTCGCTGGGCATTCATGCGGCCGGCAGCAAAGACGCCGCGCAGTTTCTGGCGGGGCTCGATGTCTTCTACTACCGCACGGCGCCCGAATGGTTCGAAAGCTTTGGCCGCGTGTTGCACGAGGCGATGAGCTGCGGTCTGCCCGTGCTGTGCCACCGCAGCGTCGGTGGGGCTGAGTTCATCCGCCATGGCGTCAACGGCTTCTTGTTCAACACCACCGGCGAGGCATTGCACCTGCTCGATCAGCTGCGCGCCTCAACAGCCCTCTGCGAGCAAACGGGCCATGCAGCACGCGAAAGCATGCTGGCGCTGCATGGGGAGACACTGCGTCAGCACACCCTGGAGCTGCTGCTGGGCTAGCAGCGCCAGAGTGTGGCTCTCAAGGCATGAAGATCGTCGCCGGATTTTCCAGCAGAGCTTTAAGCTTCTGGATGAAGCTCGCGGCGTCGTAGCCATCGACGATGCGGTGATCGAAGCTCGATGAGAGATTCATCATCGTGCGAATCACGACTTGTCCGTTCTTCACCATCGGCCGCTCCACCATCTTGTTGACGCCGACGATGGCGACTTCCGGCGCGTTGATGATGGGTGTCGAGACGATGCCGCCCATGGTGCCGAGACTTGAGATGGTGATGGTGGAGCCCGTGAGTTCCTCGCGCTTGGCCTTGCCGCTTTTCGCGGCCTCGGCGACGCGCTTCAGCTCCGCCGCGCAAGCCCAGAGGTCCAGTGCCTCGGCGTGCTTGGCCACTGGTACCATCAGGCCCTGCGGTGTTTGTGCCGCCACGCCGATGTGCAACGCGCTGTGGCGGTGAAACACGCCGGCCTCGTCGTCGTAGTTGCCGTTGACGTTGGGGAACAGCGGCACGGCCTTGGCAAAAGCCCGCATCAGGAACGGCAGCAGCGTCAGCTTGGTCTGTTCCGGGCGCTTGCTGGCGTTCAAATGCACGCGCAGCGCTTCCAGCTCGGTCACATCGATCTCTTCGACGTAGGCGAAGTGGGGAATGTTGCGCTTGCTGCGCTGCATGCTCTCGGCAATCTTGCGACGCATGCCGATGATCTTGATCGCCTCCACACCCGTGGCCTTCGTCATCGCGCTGCTGGCAGCAGAAACTTGAGGCGCGCTGCCGTGGGCATCGAGATCTTCATGACCGATGCGCCCGCCCTTCTTGCTGCCGGCGACGGCCGCGAGATCAATACCCAGCTCGCGCGCGCGCTTGCGCACGCTGGGTGCGGCAAGCGGTTTCTCGCCATCGGCGCGCAGTGGCTTGGCAGGTTCCCTCATCCGCCCCTGCGGGGGCGCGAGGTATACCTCGCGCTCTCCCGGAGGGAGAAGGAAGGAAACAGATTTCCCCTCTCCCTCCGGGAGAGGGGTAGGGGTGAGGGAGGCTGCGGCGGTAATCGGTGCGTCTGGCTGAGAAGACACACCGGCGGAAGTCTCGATCAGCAGCAGCACAGCACCAACTGCCACCTTGTCGCCAGCGCTGCCGCGCAGCTCCTTCACCACACCGGCGACCGGCGAGGGAATCTCCACCGCTGCCTTGTCGGTGAGCATGTCGACCAGGGGCTGGTCTTCGATCACCACATCGCCCACGGCCACGCGCCAGGTGGCAATCTCGCACTCGGCAATGCCTTCGCCGATGTCTGGCAGCTTGAAAGTAAAGAGTGCCATGGCCTAGTCCTCCAGTACTTTCTTGATCGCGCGCGACACGCGATAGGGGCCGGGGAAGTAGTCCCACTCGTAGGCATGCGGGTAGGGAGTGTCCCAGCCGGTGACGCGCTCGATGGGCGCTTCCAGGTGATAGAAGCAGTGCTCCTGAATCAGCGACACCAGCTCGGCACCGTAGCCGCAGGTCTTGGTCGCCTCGTGCACCACCACGCAGCGGCCGGTCTTCTGCACCGAGGCCACGATGGTTTCGAGGTCCAGCGGCAAGAGGCTTCGCAGGTCAATCACTTCGGCATCCACGCCGCTCTCTTCGGCGGCGGCCAGGCAGACGTGCACCATGGTGCCGTAGGCTATCACCGTCACCTTGTCGCCCGGCCGTACGATGTTGGCCTTGCCCAGTGGAATCTTGTAGTAGTCGTCTGGCACTTCGCCGAGATCGTGTTTGGTCCAGGGCGTGAGCGGCCGGTCGTGGTGGCCATCGAAGGGGCCGTTGTAGATGCGCTTGGGCTCGAAGAAGATCACCGGGTCGTCGTCTTCAATCGCACTCAGCAGCAGTCCCTTGGCGTCGTAGGGGTTGCTGGGAATCACCGTGGTGAGCCCGCAGACGTGCGTGAAGATCGCCTCGGGGCTCTGGCTATGCGTTTGCCCGCCAAAGATGCCGCCGCCGGAGGGCGTGCGCACCGTGATGGGTGCGGTGAAGCCACCGGCAGAGCGATACCGCAGGCGTGCGGCCTCGCTCACCAGCTGGTCGAAGGCGGGGTAGATGTAGTCCGAAAACTGGATTTCGACCACCGGGCGCAGGCCATACACGCCCATGCCGACCGCGGCGCCCACGATGCCGCCCTCGGCAATCGGGGTGTCGAAGCAGCGGCGCTTGCCGTACTTCTTCTGCAGGCCCGCAGTGCAGCGGAACACGCCGCCGAAATAGCCCACGTCTTCCCCAAACACCACCACCTTCTCGTCGCGGCCCATGGCGATATCCATGGCGGAGTTGATGGCCTGAATCATGTTCATGCGTGACATGGCTTAGCCCTCCCCGTGCTGTGCGGCGCGCAGCTTGAGCATCTCTTCGCGCTGCATCAGCAGGCGGCCCGGCACTTCCTTCAGCACGTCTTCAAACATGCTGCCGGGGTCGTCTGGCGGGGGGCTGCCGAGCGTGCCGTGGCTGGAAGAGGCTTTCAGTTCGGCCGCCACATGCGCCTGCATCTCGGCGACCAGTTCAGTGTGCTGCGCCTCGCTCCACTCGCCGGCATCAATCAGGTGCGCCTTGAGCCGCTCGATGGGGTCGCCCAGTGGCCAGGCCTTGGCTTCTTCCGCTGGGCGATAGCCCGCAGGGTCGTCGCTGGTGGAGTGCGGTGCGGCGCGGTAGGTGTAGAGCTCGATGAGCGTCGCGCCATGGTTGCTGCGCGCGCGCTCGGCCGCCCATTGGGTGGCGGCGTACACCGCGAGAAAATCATTGCCGTCGACGCGCAGCAGATCGGAAGAGCGTCGTGTAGGG
>CAMTXV010000217.1:0-12866 GCA_947085665.1 uncultured Sinobacteraceae bacterium
CGACAGCCAAGCTGCCGGTGATCATCAGCATTCACGGTGGCCCCGAGGCGCAGGCGCTGCCCACGTTTGCACCCATCACCCAGTTCTATGTGAAGGAGCTGGGTGTTGCGATCATCACGCCCAATGTGCGCGGCAGCGATGGCTACGGCAAGACCTACCTCAAGCTCGACAACGGCCTGCTGCGCGAAGATTCGGTGAAAGACATTGGCGCGCTGCTGGACTGGATTGCCACCCAGCCCGACCTCGACGCCAGCCGCGTGCTGGTCACCGGCGGCAGCTACGGCGGGTATATGACGCTCGCCAGCATGGTGCACTTCAACAACCGCCTGCGTGCCGGTATCGACATCGTTGGCATCAGCCACTTCGTGACCTTCTTGACCAACACCCAGGACTACCGCCGCGACCTGCGCCGCGTGGAATACGGCGATGAGCGCATCCCCGAAATGCGCGCCTTCATGGAAAAAACCGCACCGCTCAACAACGCCGCCAAGATCACCAAGCCCATGTTCATCATCCAGGGCTTGAACGACCCGCGCGTGCCGGCGAGCGAGGCCGAGCAAATGGTGGCGAAGATTCGCGGCAACGGCGGTGAGGTGTGGTACCTCGCCGCCAAGGACGAAGGCCATGGCTTCCGCAAGAAGGCCAACCGAGATTTCCAGAACGCAGCCACGGTGCTGTTCATCCGCCGCACCTTGCTGAGCCCGTAGGCCGCGGGCAGCGGCAGAACGAGGCCGGGGCCATTCCCCGGCCTTTTTTGTGGGCGGTCAACCGTTTTGTTGCACTGCGTTATAGGGCTCAAGGCCCCTGCGCGGGGCTCAATACGATCCCGTAGAAAATCCCATGTCTCGCCTGCTTGCCCCCGCCGCTGTCCTGCTGCTTGCCCTGGCCCTGCTGGGCCCGCGTGCTGCCAGCGCGCAGCTCGCGCCCATTTTCCAGCTGCACACCCCACCGCCGGGCGCGGCGCTGACTGCCGGCGAGCCCACGCTCGATGTCACTGCCACCGCGGATCACCTTCTGTTCCAGGCGGGTTTGAACACCTACCGCATCAACTTCAAGGGGCCGGCGGGTACCACGGTGTGGACCAACGTCACCAACCCGCTCAACAACTTCGCCACGCTCGACCCCTTTCTCACGGGCGATGCCGTTACCGGCCGCCTCTTCGTCTCGCAGCTCGCCACGGCCACCAGCGTGATGGCCTTCACCGACGATGAGGGCAAAACCTGGACTGCCACACAGGGCGCAGGCATTGGCAGTGGGATTGATCACCAGAGTGTCGCCAGCGGGCCGTACCCCAAGACCGGCCTGGGTGCGACGCTGGCCCGTCCCCTGCTGGACTACCCGCACGCCGTCTATTACTGCTCGCAAACGCTAGTGGAAGCCTTCTGCGCCCGCAGCGATAACGGGGGCCTCACCTTTGGCCTGGCCATTCCGCTGTTCAAAGCCGCCTGCAGCGGCGGCCTGCACGGCCATGTGAAGGTGGCCCCGGATGGCACGGTGTATGTGCCGCACAAGAACTGCGGCGGCAAGCCGGGTGTGGCGGTGTCTGAAGATGCCGGCCACACCTGGGAAGTGCGCACGGTGCCCTCCGGCACGGCCGGCAGCAACGCCGACCCCTCCATTGGCATTGGCCGTGACGGCACGGCCTATCTCACCTGGGTGGATGCCAACGGTCGCCCCAAGGTGGCGCGCTCGCTCGACAAGGGCCGCAGCTGGGCCTTCACGGTGGACCTCGGTGGCGCTGCCGGCATCAACAATGCGGTGTTCCCGGCGGCGGTGTCGGGTGATGGCGACCGTGCGGCCGTGGCCTATCTCGGCACCAGCGTGGCCGGCAATCACCAGGACTTGAGCTTCCCCGGCAAGTGGTATCTCCACATTGCCACCAGCTACGACCGTGGCGCCAACTGGTCCATTCGCAACCTCACGCCGAACGATCCCGTGCAGGGTCCTGGCGGCCTCTGCACAGGGGGCGTCACCTGCGGCGACAACCGCAACCTGCTCGATTTCATGGACCTCGTCATCGACCGCAGCGGTCGCATCTATGTGGGCTTTGCCGACGGCTGCACCGGCAGCTGCGTGAATGGCGGCACCAATACCTTCAGCGCACTGGGCACCATCGCGCGGCAGGTGGATGGCGCGCGGCTGTATCGCTGAGCAGCCTTATTGCTGCATCGCGAAGCCGGGCTTGCCCGGCTTTTTTGTGGGTGCCGCCCTGAAACATCTTCGCCATTGCCCGGCCGGGTGGCGCAGACCAAGATAAGCCCCCACCCAGCCCCACGGCGCCGCGCCCAGCACAACATGACCAGCGACCTCCTCATCGGCAAGGGCGACACCGCCCAGTACCTGCTCGCCCAGTACGCCAACCGCCACGGCCTTGTGGCTGGTGCCACCGGCACCGGCAAGACCATCACCCTGCAGGTGCTGGCCGAGGGCTTCAGTGCCATTGGCGTGCCGGTGTTCGCCGCCGACGTGAAGGGGGATTTGAGCGGCATTGCCCGCGCGGGCGAGGCCAAGCCCAAGCTCATCGAGCGCGCCGCCGCCACCGGCATGCCGGAGTGGAGCCCGTCCGCCAACCCCGTGGTGTTCTGGGATGTCTTCGGCAAGAGCGGCCACCCCGTGCGCGCCACCGTGAGCGAGATGGGCCCGACGCTGCTCGGCCGCCTGCTCGATTTGAGCGATGTGCAGGAGGCCGTGCTGCAGCTGGTGTTCAAGTACTGCGACGACCACGGCCTGCTGCTGCTCGACTTCAAGGACCTGCGCGCCGCGCTCACCTTCGTCGCCGAAAACGCCAAATCGCTGGGCAGCGAGTACGGACTGGTGTCGGGGGCCAGCGTGGGCGCCATCCAGCGCAGCCTGATTGGCCTGGAGGCCGATGGCGCCGAGCACTTCTTCGGCGAGCCGGCGCTGGACCTTGCCGACTTCATGCTCTGCGAGCCGGGCGGCCGCGGCATCATCAATGTGCTGGCCGCCGATGTGCTGTACCAAAAGCCCCGCCTCTACGCGACCTTCCTGCTGTGGCTGCTCTCCGAACTCTTCGAGAACCTGCCCGAGGCGGGTGATCTCGAAAAGCCCAAGCTGGTGTTCTTCTTCGACGAAGCGCATCTCTTGTTCAAGGACGCACCCAAGGCGCTGGTCGAAAAAGTGGAGCAGGTCGTGCGCCTCATCCGCAGCAAGGGCGTGGGCGTGTACTTCGTCACCCAGAACCCGCTGGACCTGCCCGAGAGCGTGCTGGGCCAGCTGGGCAACCGCGTGCAGCACGCCTTGCGCGCCTTCACCCCGCGCGACCAGAAGGCCGTGAAAGCCGCCGCCGAAACCTTCCGCCCCAACCCCAAGTTCAAGACCGAGCAAGCCATCACCGAACTGGGTGTGGGCGAAGCACTCGTCAGCACCCTGCAGGCCGGCGGCGTGCCGGGCGTGGTGGAACTCACCAAGATTCGCCCGCCGCGCTCGCGCATGGGCGCACTCACCGCCGAGGAGCGCGCACTCGCGCTCACGCAAAGCCCCTTTGCCGGCAAGTACGACGAAACGGTGGATCGCGAATCCGCCTACGAGCTGCTCAACGCCCACGCGGCACAAGCCACCCCCGCCCCGGCGCCCGCCCCTGAGAGTAACGGCGGCACGCTGGGCAACTGGTGGGAAAAAATGAGCCGCAACGAGCCGGTTGGCTCGCCCAGCCCGGCGCCATCCCCCGCACCCGCCCAGCGCCGTACGCTGCCGAGTGCCCCGGCCCCGCGAGCCCCCGCCGCGCCGCGCGCTTCCAACCGGCAAGGTGTGGTCGAAGCCGCCATGAAGAGCGTCCTCCGCAGCGCCGGTTCGCAGGTGGGGCGCGAAGTGGGGCGGCAGTTGCTTAGAGGCGTTTTGGGGTCTTTGGTGAAGGGGCGGTAGGACGCTTTTCACACCGCAGCAATGGAGAAATACAGCGTGCCCGCTAGAAAACCGAAGAGTGAACTGACTTCCGCGGATATCAGGTCGATATGTGATGCGGCAAAGACCGCATGGGATGCTGCGAAGCCATCTGCAACAAAGGTCACGTTCATTTGGAACGGCAGCAATTACCAGTCGCGCTTAACTGAAATGCGGATGCTGATCGAGACTCCTAACGGAGCGCCAGTTGCGGCTCGGTACCACGAGTGAAGTAGCCCTGGTTCGCACAGCGGGTCGCCCAGCGAGCTGCTTGCCCTCGGTGTCTATGGTGAGCTGCGCTCAAGATTTCTTTTGTATCCAGCCAGTGCGCTCATCGCCTGGGGGTTCTGGGCAAACTCCGCACTCAATCGGGTGAGTTCGGTATCAACGCCTTTGCAGGCCTCGTTGATCTGCTGAATGAGGCTGGCATCCGGCACGTCGGGTATCTCCCCGCGCAGATGCTCACAGAGCTCGCGCCGCGCGACGTAGCGGCTGACTTCCTCCGGCAACAGGGGCTGTTGCTGTGCGCAGGCAGCTTGCGAAATCGCCAGCCAGACAGCGAGCGAGAGCGTTTTCAAGCAATGCGGCTCAATGTCCATCTGAAGACCAATGCGGCCGGTCTGCGGCACCAGTAATGATCGATCTGAGGCCCATGCATTAGACACTCCAGCGTCTGGGTGAATGAGAGCTCGTCGGTGCCTCCGTGGAATCCATCGCACCTGTGCGGGCTGGGCGGACTCGCGTGGCTGAGCCTCGGCAGCCTAGTGCACTCATTGCCGGCGTCCGGTGATGCACTGCTCATCTGTTTGTTGCGGGGCCGGTGCTGAGCGTGGGCCTGAGTCCACATGGCCGCTTGTTCCCAGCCCTTGAGGTGAGCGACGATTCGTACGGGGATGCAAACCAAAAACAACAAGCCACTGGGGTCATTCAATGAAACAAATCGCCGTTCTCTCAACGCTCGTCCTGCTCGCTGCTTGCGGAGGCGGCTCCGGCGACGGGGCCTCTCTCTGCGCTGCGGTGGGTGGCTCAGTCATTGCCGGAATGTCGGTGGGAACAACCAACAATCTGCCCAACATGGTCGATGGCAGCCTCTCCAGCTTCGGCAGTATCAGCAGCGTTGCCGATGGTCAGGTGATTGCCAGGGGCAACTCGTTTAACGGAGGCAACAACACCGGCCTGTTCGTGACACTGCCTGCCAACACCGCGGCCGCGTCACTCGTCGTCAACACGCGCATGAACGGTGTGGTTGTTGAATCGGCCACTGGTCCGGCGCTGACCATCACGACCACTGCAAGCACGCCTGCAAGCCAGTACGTCGGCTTCAACACCACCCAAGCGTTCAACGGGATCGAGTTTCTGTTCGCGAATGGTGGCGAATACCTCATCTTCGAGTTCTGCGGCAGCGCTACCGTGCGCTAGCGAAGTAGCCCGGTGCCATGAAAGACCCCAAATCCCTTCTCGTCCTCATCGCTGCTGCGCTGGGCTATTACCTGGGGCTGGTGTTCGCCATCGGTGTGGCGGCCCGCCTGCTGCCCTTGCCGTCGCTGGGGCCTGCTGTTCCTGTCCTGGCCCATGCGCTGGCGGTGATGGCGGTAGCTGCGCTCATCGCGCCGGTGCTGCTGGCCCGCTTTGGCACCCAGGCTTTCGTCCCCGGCCTGCTCGCCGCCGCGCCCTGCACGCTGGATCTGCTCTGGTCGCTGTCGCAATCGGACATTGCGCTCAAGGCCCCGCTGCAAGTCGGCAAGGATGTGCTGCTGATTGCCCTCGCGCCCGCGGCCATGACCGTCGTGATCTCACGGCTTCTCAAAACCGTAGGGAGGGCTCAAGTCCACCCTTTAGGCTGAGGTTCAATCAGCGCCGCTATAATTCCAACTCATTCCTACTATATGCCGAGAGGTTTGCCATGCTCACTGCAAAGCTCACCGACAAGGGTCAGCTGGTCATCCCCAAGGCCATTCGCGACCAGCTGCATCTCGCCAGAGGCAGCGAGTTCGCGGTGACCTTGGAAAACGGCCGTGTGGTACTGGAGCCTTCTAGGCTCAAGAACGCGCACCGCATCACGGACTGGCCCGGGTTTGGCCGGCCGCTGAAGAAGCTCACCACCGCAGAGCTGTGTGCTGATGTGGATGGCTACACCGACGCATGATTGCGATCGACACCAACCTGCTAGTGCGCTTGGCCGTTCGTGACGACAGCGCGCAGCTGGCAAGGGTGCGTGCGCTGCTAGCCAAAGAAACTGCCCTGATCCTTTCCAGCGTGCTGCTCGAAACCGAATGGGTGCTGCGAGCGCGCTACCAGCTTCAGCCTGCCGAGATCGCCAAGTTTTTCGAATTTCTAGCCAGCTCCGAAGGCCTGGATTTCGAGAACCCGCCCGCTGCGCTGGCCGCTATAGCGGCGTATGGCGAGGGCATGGCCTTTGCCGATGCTCTGCACGCCGCTACCGCGACCCAGCGTAACCTGGCCTTCTACACCTTCGATGCGCCGCTCAAGCGCAAGGCGGGGCGCATCAAGGGCGCGCAGATTCGCACGCCCTGATCCGCAGAGCAGCCTGCGCGAGGCACTAGGGCAGCTCAAACAACAACACCTCACTGTCCGTCACCGCCTGCAATTCGAGGCTGCTCTCACCTTCGAGCATCAGCGCATCGCCGGCCTTGAGCGCTCGCTCGCCAACGGTGATGGAACCCAGCGCCACGTGCAGATAGTGGCGGCGCTTGGCATCCAGCCCCTGCGAGATGCGCGTGCCGGTGCGCGGCCAGGTTACCGAGAGCTTGGCATCGGCATGAATGCGAAACGGTGCGGTGTCGGCGCTGCCCACGGGGGCCACAGCCAATACGAAGCGATCGGCCAGTTCGCTGGCATCGAGCCGGCTCTGCTCGTAGCCGGGTGCCACGCCCACGGCATTGGGCTCGATCCAGATCTGCAACAGGTGCAGGGGCTCGCTGGGGCTGCCGTTCATTTCACTGTGGCGAATACCGCGGCCGGCGTGCATCACCTGGATCTCGCCGTGCGTGATCAGCCCATTGCCGCCCGTGGAGTCCTGGTGGCGGATGGTGCCGCTCAGGGGGTAGGTGATGATCTCCATATCGCGATGGCCGTGCGCACCAAATCCGGTGCCGGGGGCCACGCGGTCTTCGTTGATCACGCGCAGCTTCGAATAGCCCATCCACTGCGGGTCGTAGTAGTCGGAGAACGAAAAGCTGTGGCGGGCTTCCAGCCAGCCGTGTTCGGCGTGGCCGCGGTCTTCGGCAAGGCGGGTGCGGATCATCTTCAGGTTCTCCTTCAAGCGGTTTGAACAGCGTGAAGGCAAGATAGGATTGAGACAGCCGCGTTTAAAGCGGAATGTTTTGAGACCTTCATTCAAGCCCGGTGAACCCGCCGGACCCCACCGCACCGTTCCCGCGTCTGCAACCGCCATGCGACTCTCACTCGATGCCCTGCTGGCGCTCGACGCCATTGCCACCGAAGGCAGCTTTGCCAAGGCCGCCGAGGTGCTGCACAAGGTGCCCTCGGCGCTCACCTACACCATGCAGAAGCTGGAGAGCGATCTCGACGTCGCCATCTTCGATCGCAGCGGCAAGCGCGCGGTGCTCACGCCCATTGGCACGGCGCTGCTGGAACAGGGCCGCGAGCTGCTGCGCCAGGCCGATGGCGTGGAGCGGCGCATCAAGCGCCTCGGCCAGGGCTGGGAAACCCAGCTCACCATCGCCTGCGACGGCGTGGTGCCCTTCGAGTGGATGCTGCCGCTGATCCGCGACTTCGACGCGCTCGGTTGCGGCACCAGGCTGAAGTTCATCGACGAAACCCTGGGCGGCGTGTGGGAGGCGCTGATCGACCGCCGAGCTGATCTCGCCATTGGTGCCGCCGGCGACATACCCAGCGGCTATGGCCTGTTGGCGCGGGACTGGATGCAGATCGAGGGCTTCGTGTTTGCGGTGGCGCCCTCCCACCCGCTGGCCGCAATCCCTGAGCCCCTGTTGCTCACCGAAATCGCCAAGCACCGCGTGGTGGTGGTGAGCGATTCCTCGCGCCGGCTCGAAGGCCGCACCATTGGCGTGCAGCCGGCGCAAGACACCCTTGCCGTGCCCACGCTGCGCGCCAAGGTGGCGGCACAAGTGGCGGGCCTCGGCGTGGGCCATGTGCCGCCGCATCTGGCGGCGGAAGACATTCGCGCCGGGCGGCTGCTGGTGAAGCAGGTGGAATCCGAACGCAGCATCGGCACGCTGAAGGTGGCCTGGCGCAGCGGCGAAGACGGCAAGGCGCTGTCCTGGTTTCGTGACCGCGTGCTGTCGGTGGGCCGCGTCAACGGGGTCGTCGCCGAGTGGCCGGCGCTGAACGAAAGCATGGCGGCGGGGTCTGCCAAGTCGTCTCTCCCGACCGAGTAGTTCTGCCATGTGCCTCATCGCCTTCGCCTGGCAGCCCGCGCCGCAGCTCAAGCTGTTGATGGCCGCCAACCGCGACGAGTTTCACGGCCGCCCCAGCCTGCCGCTTAACCCCTGGGCAGATGACCCTGCGCTGCTCGCGGGCCGCGATGCCACGGCACAGGGCACCTGGCTGGGCGTGAGCACACGCGGCCGCATTGCCGCCGTCACCAATGTGCGCCTACCCACGCTCGAAGGCGCCGGTCTGCGCTCGCGTGGTGCGCTGCCGGTCGCGTTTCTGCAGGGCAGCGAGTCGCCGGGCGCGCACCGCGATGCGCTGCGGCCCACGCTCGCCGACTACGGTCCCTGCAATCTGCTGATCGCCGACGCGCAAGAGGCCTGCTACCTCAGCAACCGCCCGGGTATCGCGCCGCAAACGCTTCAGCCCGGCGTCTACGGGCTCTCCAACGCCGCGCTCGACACGCCCTGGCCGAAGACTGTCGCCCTCAAGGCAGCCGTGCAGCGCTGGCTCGATGCCGGTGCTCTCGGCGACACCGAAGCGCTGTTCACCGCACTCGCCAACGCCGAGCAGCCCGCCGATGCCGCACTGCCCGACACGGGTGTGGGCTTGATCCGCGAGCGCTTCGTGGCCCCCGCCTTCATCCGCGGCCGCGAGTACGGCACGCGGTGCAGCACCCTGGTCTGGGTCACGGCCAGCGGCGAGGGCCGCATCATCGAGCGCCGCTTCGGACCCGAAGGCGTGCTGCTGGGTGAAACGCAACTGGGCTTTCACTGGCCCTGAGGGATTGATCGGCGCCGCGCATAAGCGCCATGCCGATTTCAGGTGCTGTTGCCGGCGCACCGCTGCGGCAGGCTGCGGTCTTTACCGCGCGCCCATCGCCCGCGCCCTGGAGTCACGCCATGCCATCCACCCGTCTTTCATTGCAGCGCAGCACGTTCGTTGCGCTCGGCTTTCTGCTGGTGGCCTGCGGGGCCTCCGCGCAGGGCAGCAAGGCCACACCGGCGCCGGAGTTTCCGCTGCGCGGCGCCGAGCAATGGATCAACTCCGCGCCACTCACGCTCGATAGCCTCAAGGGCAGCGTGGTGCTCATCGACTTCTGGACCTTCGAGTGCTGGAACTGCTACCGCAGCTTCCCCTGGCTCAATGCGGTGGAGGCCAGGTTCAAGCCGCAGGGCCTGAAGGTGATTGGTGTGCACACGCCGGAGTTCGCACGCGAAAAGGTGCTGGCCAGCATTCGCGAGAAGGTGCGCGAGTTCAAGATCACCTACCCGGTGATGGTCGACAACGACCACGCCTACTGGAACGCCATGCGCAACCAGTACTGGCCGGCGTTCTACCTCATCGACCGTCAGGGCCGCACCCGCGCGCTGTATGTGGGCGAGACGCATGCCGGTGATGCGCAGTCGGAAGCGATCGAGGCGCGCATTGCGACTCTGCTCGCTGAACCGGCCGGTTAAGGTGGCACTGCTAACCTCGCGCGCATGAAATCGCACACCGCTTCTGCCCTTGCCTTGCCGCGCCCGCGCGGCCTCGGCTGGGCCGCCGCCGCCGCCGAGCGCGCCACCGGGCTCGCCACCTTGCAGTCGCTGTATGCCGAGCTGCCCGCCGCACTCGATCCCGCAGGCTTCGTGCGCGCCGCACTCGCGCGCCTGGGCGTGAGCTACGCGCTGGCCAGCGGCAGTCTCGAACAGGTGCCGGCCACGGGCCCGCTGATCATCGTCAGCAACCATCCCTACGGCGCGGCCGATGGCCTGGTGCTGGCCGACCTCTTGATGGCACGCCGGCCAGATCTCTTGCTGTTCGCCAACACCCTGCTGCGCCGCGTGCCGGAGATCGCGCCGCTCATCGCCCCCGTGGATGTGTTCAAGGCCGGGGCCAGCCTCGGCGGCGTGCGCGCCGCCCTGCGCCATCTCGCCAATGGCGGTGCGCTGGTGCTGTTCCCGGCCGGGGAAGTAAGCCGCTACGACTGGCGCGGTCGCCGTGTTGCGGACCCGCCCTGGGCCGAGAGTGCGGCCCTGCTCGCGCGCCGCAGCGGGGCGGCGGTGCTGCCGGTGCACATTGCCGGCCGCGTGCGCTGGCCCTCGTTGCTGGCCGGCGCTGTGCATCCGCGCCTGCGCACGCTCTGCCTGCCGCGCGATCTCTTGCAGCAGCGCAACAGCCGCGTCGCGCTGCATCTGGGTGCGGCCATCACCGCGGCAGAACTGGCGCGGCTCGCCCCCGCGGCGCAAACCGCCTATCTGCGTCTGCTCAGCGACAGCCTCGCGCAGAGTGCCAGCAGCCCGCAGCCCACAGGCAAGCCACTGCCTGCGCTGGCCGCGCCACAGCCGCCTGCTGTGCTCGCGGCCGAGCTGGCCGCCTTGCCGGCGCGCTGCACGCTGCTGCGGCAGAAGGATTTCTCGGTGTTTCTCGCTGCTGCACCAGCCATCCCCAACACCCTGCTGGAGATCGGCCGCCTGCGCGAGCTGAGCTTCCGCCTGGTGCAGGAGGGCAGCGGTCAGCCGCTGGACCTCGACCGCTATGACGCCGACTACCAGCATCTGTTCCTCTGGCATCACCCCACGCAGCAGCTGGTGGGTGCCTACCGGCTGGGCTTCACCGAAGCGCTGGCGGCAAAGGGCGGTGTGGAGGCGCTGTACACGCACACGCTGTTCCGCTACGACAGCGCCCTGCTGCACCGGCTCGGCCCCGCCATTGAACTCGGCCGCTCTTTCGTGGTGCCGGAGTGGCAGCGCAATTTCCGCGCGCTGCGGCTGTTGTGGTCTGGCATCGCAGCCGTGCTCGATGCGCAGCCGCACATCCGCTGCCTGTTCGGCCCCGTGAGCATCAGCGCCAGCTACAGCCCGCTGGCGCGCGCGCTGATGGAAACCGCGCTCAGCACCCACCACGGCGATACCGCGCTGCAAGCCCTGGTGCAGCCGCGCACACCCTCGCTGGATGACAGCAGCCAGCGCGACGCCCGCAAGGTGGTGGCCGCGCTCTCAGACCCCGCACTGCTGTCGCGCGTGGTGGCGCGGGTGGATCGTGGCAGTGGCCTGCCGGTGCTGCTGCGCCATTACCTCGATCTCAAGGGCCGCTTCGCCGGCTTCAATGTCGACGCCGACTTTGGCCACACGCTCGATGGTCTGGTGTTTGTGCAGGTGGCCGATATTCCGCCGGCCGTGCGCGCCAAGTTTGGTCAAGCTCAGCGCTGAGCGCAGGGCAGGCTGTTGATGGCTTCGATCACCGTCTGCGGCTGATCCCACAACACGAAATGCCCCTGATCGGCGACGTGCTGCACGCGGCTGAAGGTGCGGGGGATGCGCTGCTCGGCGTAGTCGGCGGTGGCGGGCAGCACCAGTTCGTCCTCCAGGCCCTGCACCACCACCAGGGGGCGTTGCAGGCGCGCCCATTCGGGGTCGAGTTTCTCTAGCTCGCCCTGCAAGGCCAGAATTTCAGTGTTGGACCACATCAGCTCATCCGGGGCCAGCCAATGAGCGAGCCAAGTCTGCGCCAGGCGGTTGTACCAGCGCGGGGCTTCCAGAGCAGGCGCAATCGAACCCGCCACCATCACGCCGCCGCAGACCTTCTCGGGGTGGTCGAGTAGGAGCCAGCCCACCAGCGGCCCGCCCAGCGAGTGGCCCACCACCACGGCGCGCGGGCCATCCGGAATGACGGCCGCCAATAGCCGCGCCTGCGCGCGCAGATCGGTCATCACCTGGCCCTTGCCGGAGCCGCCGAAGCCGGGACGATCCACCGACAGCCGCGGGTTGAAGTGGGCGAGTGCGGACGCATCGAGGTAGCGCGCCCAGGCCTGCCAGTCACCGGGCGAGCCATGGATGAACAGCAGCGGCGTGCTGCCGCTGCCCGCCATGCGCGCCACTTGAATCGTGCGGCCCTCAAGACTCAGCTGCTGCAACACGGGGCGCGGCGGCTGCGGATACAGCGCCTCTAGGGAGCCGCGCGGGTAGGGCGGGTTGGAGCAGGCCGCGGTGAGGCTCACCGCGATGGCGGCGAGTACTGCAAAAGGTTTCATAGGGCAGCGGTACGCAGGGCTTTCACACAGGGTTCGAGGCCGAGGTCGGCCACGGCCTCGCCATTCAGACAGGGGTCGCCGTTGAAGGCGTTGGCGATGTAGTCGATGAACGAGCGCGTGCGCGTGGGCAGAAAGCGCTTGGCGGGATAGATGAGGTTCACCGGCACGGCGGCAATCGGCCAGTCCTGCAGCAGGCACTTCAGGCGGCCATCGTGCAGTTCGTCGGCAAACAGCCAGGTGGGCGCCACCACGAGGCCCAGGCCCGAGAGCGCCGCACTCCGCAGGCCCTCGTGGCTGTCCACCCGCAAATTGCCCTGCGGGCGCACCATTTCGCTGCCGAACGTCCACAAGGGACCAGCACGGCTGGTGGCCAGCACCACACAGTTGTGATCCACCAGATCCGCAGGTTTGGTGGGCATGCCGTGCTGCTTCAAGTATTCGGGCGAGGCCGCGCAGCACAGCGCGTAGTGGGCCACCAGACGGGCGTGGTAGCTGGAGTCCTTCAGCGTGCCCAGGCGAAAGGCGACGTCGATGCCTTCTTCAATCAGGTCGGCCTCGCGGTTGCTGAACTGGA
>CAMTXV010000218.1:0-2301 GCA_947085665.1 uncultured Sinobacteraceae bacterium
CCCCTAACCCCTCTCCCGGAGGTAGAGGGGAATATCTCGTTCGTGATCTGGACCACCACGCCCTGGACGCTGCCCGCCAACCAGGCCATCTGCGTCAATCGCGAACTCGATTACGCGCTGGTGCAAATGGGCGAGCGCCTGCTGGTGCTGGCCTCTGGTCTTGTGGAGTCGGTCTGCAAGCGCCTGGGTGCGGAAGGCCATGTGCTCGCCACGGCGACTGGCGCCGCGCTGGAAGGTGCTAAGGCACAGCATCCCTTCGCTGAGCGCATCGTGCCCATCATCTGCGGCGAGCACGTCACGCTCGAAGCCGGCACGGGGCTGGTGCACACCGCGCCCGCGCACGGCGTTGAAGACTTTGTGGTCGGCAAGATCTACGGCCTGGCTGTGGACAATCCCGTGGGCAGCAACGGCGTGTTCGTGGCCAACGCACCGCTGGTGGCCGGCCAGCATGTGCGCAAGGTGGAAGAGCCCATCGTTGCCGCTCTCGAAGCCGCTGGCGCGCTGCTGCACAAGGCCAGCTTCACCCACAGCTACCCGCACTGCTGGCGCCACAAGTCGCCGCTGATCTTCCGCGCCACGCCGCAGTGGTTCATCAGCATGGACAAGGCGGGCTTGCGTGCCGATGCGCTCAAGGCCATCAAGGCCACGCGCTGGATTCCGTCCTGGGGCGAAGAGCGCATTGCCAAGATGATTGAAGGCCGGCCCGACTGGTGCATCTCGCGCCAGCGCTTCTGGGGCGTGCCGCTGGCGCTGTTCGTGCATCGTGAAACCCAGGAGCCGCATCCCGATACCGCCGCATTGCTGTTGCGCGTCGCCGATGCCGTTGAAGCGCACGGCCTCGAAGCCTGGTTCGGTTCCACTGCAGCCGACTGGGGAGTGGACGAAGCCAGTTACGAAAAGTGCATGGACACGCTCGACGTCTGGTTCGACTCCGGCGTTGCCCAGCCCGCGAGCTTTGTTGCCAACGGGCAGGCCACACCGGACCAGTGCGACATCTACCTCGAAGGCAGCGATCAACATCGCGGCTGGTTTCATTCCAGCCTACTCACCCGCGTGGCCACGCACGGCATCGCCCCCTACAAGAGCGTGCTCACCCACGGTTTCACCGTGGACGAGCAGGGCCGCAAGATGAGCAAGTCGCTGGGCAATGTGGTGGCCCCGCAAAAGGTCATCTCCACGCTCGGTGCCGATGTGCTGCGCCTCTGGGTGGCCTCGTCGGACTACTCCGGCGAAATCGCCATCAGCGATAACCTGCTGAAGCGCACGGCGGACGCCTATCGCCGCATCCGCAACACCGCGCGCTATCTCTTGGGCAGCCTGCACGGCTTCGATCCCGCGACCGATTCAGTGGCGGTGGGAGAGATGGTGGCGGTGGATCGCTGGGCCATCAGCGAAGCAGCACGGGTGCAGGGTGAAATTCGGGCCGCCTACGCGGATCGCGAGTTTCACCGCGTGTATCACACGCTGCACAACTACTGCGTCAACGATCTCGGCGGGCTGTATCTCGATCTCTTGAAGGATCGGCTCTACACGCTGCCTGAAAAATCCGTCGCGCGCCGCAGCGCGCAGACCGCGCTGCTGCACATCGCTGAAGGGCTGGTGCGCTGGATTGCGCCGATTCTCTCGTTTACTGCCGATGAGATTTGGCGGCTGTTGCCGGGGGATCGTTCGGCTTCGGTGTTTTTGCAGGGATGGTGGGAGTTTCCTGCGGTGCTTGCCGATGACTTGGGCTGGGCGACATTGCTGAATCTCAGAGACGACGTCCGTATGAACTTAGAGACGTTGCGAGCCACTGGACAAGTTGGCTCATCTCTACAAGCGGTGGTGGCAATCGATTGTTTAGAGGGGGGCCATCTTCATTCGGTGCTCGAAAAAGCAGGTGAAGAACTGAGATTTTGGTTTATGACCTCTGACGTCAAAGTCCGTCCTAGAGAGAAGGACTACTTCTATAAGTACAAGTCCTCCGACTCAGATCTTGGACCTGCGAGTATTGAGACGGATACTGGAACCCAATGGGCGTTTACTGTCCGGTCAGCGTATAGATCGCCACATGCCAAATGCGACCGCTGCTGGCACTACCGCGAAGACGTGGGCCAGATCAAAGGCCATGAAACCATCTGTGGCCGCTGCGTTTCCAACATCGAAGGCCCGGGCGAAACCCGGCGCTGGTTCTGATTCAGGCACACGTTCCAGCGGGTCCTTCTCCCACCGGGAGAAGGTGTCCGAAGGACGGATGAGGGAGCCCGGTCGGCAAGCTTCACACCGCTGACGACGTGGCCACCCCCCGGACCCCGCGCCCGG
>CAMTXV010000219.1:0-2795 GCA_947085665.1 uncultured Sinobacteraceae bacterium
CCTACACGACGCTCTTCCGATCTGGCGCAGGTCGAACTCGATCTGGTGGTAGTCCGG
This sequence comes from uncultured Sinobacteraceae bacterium, assembly GCA_947085665.1. GTDB lineage: Bacteria > Pseudomonadota > Gammaproteobacteria > Nevskiales > Nevskiaceae > Stagnimonas. The sequence continues at coordinate 58 of CAMTXV010000219.1, forward strand.
CAAGAGATGCTCGCAGAGCTGGTAGAAGGCCTTGTTGTGTTCCGGCTCGCGCAGGTGTGCGAGCTCGTGCACCACCACCATGTCGAGAAACTCGGGCGCGGTGGTTTTGAACAGGCTGGCGATGCGGATTTCCGACTTCGCCTTGAGCTTGGCACCCTGCACACGCGAGACGCTGGTGTGCAGGCCCAGCACTTTCTGCAGCACATCCATCTTGTTCTGCCAGAGCACTTTGTGCAGCGGCGGCGAGCTTTTCAGATGCTTCTGCTTGTAGCGCATCACGTGCTCGTTCAGCGCGGCATCGCTCTGCACATCGTGTGTATCGGGGTAGCGCTTCGCCAGATACGCCGCGAGGCGATCCTGCTCGATGAGCGCCCGCACCTGGGCCAGCACCGCCGGCGGATAACCGCCGAGGGTCTGCCGGATGCGAGTGTCGAGATCGCTAGGGGGTGTCATCAATTAGGCGCTCGACTAGTTGATGACACGCCCTAGCCTGCACCTGCGACCTTGATGCGCATGCTGCCGCAGCTCACCACCTGGCCAGCGCGAATCTTCGCGGTCTTGCGCGTTTCCAGCACACCATCGACCCGCACCAGTCCTTGCGCCACCAGCGCCTTGCCGGCACCGCCGCTCTCGCAGACGCCCACCAGCTTCAAGAGCTGATTGACCTCGACGTACTCGTTCTCCAGCGTGAAATCGACGGCAGGCATTGCCTAGACCTCGTGCACGAACAGCTCACGCTCGAAGCGCACCTGCGGCCAGAACACGCCGTCATCGGCACGCTCGCCGGCACCCACCACCATGACGGGGAAGGCCGCCGCGTCGAGCTTCAGCAGCTTCTTCACCCGCACCTCGTCGAAGCCTTCCATCATGCAGCTGTCGAAGCCATGGGCGCGCAGCGCCAGCACTAGGTTCTCGCAGGCTAGCGCCGTGCTCTTGGCGGCCCAGAGCTTCACTTCCTCCCGCGTGTGCGGGCCACGCGGCACGGGGGCCACGAAACCACCGAGCGTGAAGGCGGCCTTCTTGGCGAGTGCCAGGCTGTTGAGCGGGCCTGGGGTATAGAGCGTGGGAATCAGCTGGTAGTAGCGCTTCACCAGCGGCGGCACATCCGGCATCGGCCAGTCGCGCAGCATCTTCTTGCTGAACTCGTTGACACGGTCGGTGCGGGCCACACAGACGATCAGCTCCTGCGCGGTCTTTGCGGCGAGCTGGCTCATGCAGGCTTTCACGAGCTTCGCCTTCTTGTCGGCCGACTTCACAACATAGAACTCCCAGGGCTGCAGACCCGAGGAGCAGGGGGCGAGCAGGGCCATGTCGAGGCAGTCGTCGAGCACGGCCTTGGGAATGGGCGTGGCGGTGAACTTGCGCACCGAGCGCCGGCTGGTCACCACCTGGCGGAAGTGCTCCACATCAATGTTCTTGGGGGCGGCTTCGTGGTACCGCGGCTTGCCATCGACCAGCACGGTGTTGCTGGCGGGCTGCTTGACGACCGGCTTGCGGGCGGAGGGGCTGCGGGGCTTGCTGACTTTGCTGGCAGGGGCGCGTGGCATTGCTGTGCTCTGTGTGTAGGGGGGCTCGCGGGCGGCACTGTAAAGAAGTCGTGGCTTGAGCGGGGCTTGGCATGGCGATGTGAACTGCTGCCCAGTTGCAGTGGACGGGCGCGAAACCGGCGCTCATTTCTGTGCCTGCTATCACGCGCAAAGCCTGCAACCACGGCCTTTCCAGAGACACGCTTGCTAGCGTTTCCCAGCGCACTTCGCGCGGGGAAATACGTAAGGAGTCAGTCGATGAAAACTGTAGGGAAACTTTCGGCGCTGTTCTTGGCGGCGGGCCTTCTGGCCGGTCACAGCGCCTGGGCGGAGGAAGCGGCCAAGCCCAAGCGCGAGTTCAGCGAGAAGCAACTGGCCCAGCAGCAGCGCATGCGCGACTGCGCTGCCGACGCGAAGTCCAAGGCTCTGGCCGGGGATGAGCGCAAGGCCTTCATGAAAACCTGCCTCTCCGGCGGCAAGGTCACCGCCGAAGCCGGCACCGAGGTGGCCAGCGCGCCCGAGGGCAAGAAAAGCGCCCAGCAGGACAAAATGAAAGCCTGCTCGGCCGATGCCAAGAAGCAATCCCTGAAGGGCGACGATCGCAAGTCGTTCATGAAGCAATGCCTGGCGGGCTAGCGGAAGGCTGAACGATGGCGGCGGTTGCCGCTACACTTTGCGGGGCAGCAGTGCTGCCCTTTTTTGTGCGCGACTATGCCCAGTGGCATGGTTGATGCTTCAAAACAGGGCGCCGCCCGGTCGGGCGCTGGCATCGTCGCCAGCAGGGCTGACGGCTGCAATCGATTTCACCCCTTTATCCAGCGACTCATTTCAACCCTAAGCAGGAGATCACCGATGTCGGGCTCAGACGTTCTCAAGATCATCAAGGAAAAGGAAGTCAAGTACGTCGACTTCCGCTTTTGCGACACCAAGGGCAAGGAACAACACGTCACCGTGCCGGCCCACACCATCGACGCCGAGCTGTTCACCGACGGCAAGATGTTCGACGGCTCCTCGATTGCCGGCTGGAAGGGCATCAACGAGTCCGACATGATCCTCATGCCCGACCCGAGCTCGACCTTCATCGACCCCTTCTTTGAAGACACCACGCTGGTCATCACCTGCGATGTGCTCGAACCCGCCACCGGCCAGGGCTACTCGCGCGACCCGCGCTCGCTCGCCAAGCGCGCTGAGGCTTACCTGAAGAGCACCGGC
>CAMTXV010000220.1:0-10667 GCA_947085665.1 uncultured Sinobacteraceae bacterium
ATTGCCGGTGTAGCTGTGGCTGTGCAGAAAGGCCTTCTGCGCGGCGTGGTCGGCATAGAAGGCTTCGTAGATGGATTCCTTCGTGAGTACCACCGCCAGCGGGAGCGTGCCGCCGGTGATGCCCTTCGACAGGCACATGAAATCTGGCGTGATGCCTGCTGGTAGGTTCTGGCCATAGGCTGCGGGCGGCGCCTGCTCGCAGGCGAAGAAGGTGCCGGTGCGACCAAAGCCGGTGGCGATTTCATCGGCAATCAGGTGCACGCCAAAGTGATCGCAGGCCTGGCGCAGCAGCGTGAGGTAGATGGGGTGATACATGCGCATGCCGCCCGCACACTGCACCAGGGGCTCGACGATGACGGCGCTGATTTCCTGGGCGTGCTGTTCCAGCAGCAGTTGAAGGTGCGAGAAGGCGCGGCGGCTGTGGTCTTCCCAGCTTTCTCCAGCGCCGCGCTCGTAGCAGTCCGGGCTCTTGGCGAAAAGCGGCTGCAGCAACAAGGGCGCGTAGGTGTCGCGGTACATCGAAGGCCCGCCCACCGCGAGTGCGCCCAGGGTTTCGCCGTGGTAGCTGTTGGTGAGCGCCACGAACTTGCGCTTGGCCGGTTTGCCGCTGTTCTGCCAGAAGTGAAAGCTCATCTTCATGGCCGCTTCTACGGCGCTGGAGCCGTTGTCGGTGAAGAAGCAGCGGTCGAGCTGCGCGCGGGCGCAGAGCTGTTCAGCCAGTGCCACCGCCGGCTCGTGGGTGAAGCCGGCGAAGATCACATGGTCCAGCGTGTCGAGCTGGTCCTTGAGGGCGGCAACGATGTCGGGATGACGATGCCCCCAGAGATTGGTCCACCAGGACGACACGGCATCCAGGTAGCGCTTGCCGTCGGCATCTTCCAGCCAGGCGCCTTCGGCCCGCACGATGGGCAGCAGCGGCATGGCACCGCTGGCGTGGTCGTGCATCTGGGTGCAGGGGTGCCAGACGCGGGCGAGGGAGCGTTGTTGCAGGCTGGGATTGGACACGGGGCACTAGTCGATAAAAACACCGCGAATCGGCGCGGCAGGCCTGCGATAATGGCGCATCGCGGGGCCGATCAGTATCGTGCCTTGCCCCTTGTAACCTTCATCTCCTTGAGACTTCTCCCGATGTCATCCCAGCTGATGCCCTGCATCATGGCCGGCGGTTCCGGCACGCGCCTGTGGCCCCTTTCGCGCGAGCAATACCCCAAGCAGTTTTTGAATCTCGTCGAGCAGCAAAGCCTCTTGCAGGTGACGGCCCGCCGCGCCGGACAGCTCGCCTCGGTGACGCCACCGGTGGTCATCTGCGGTGAAGACCAGCGCTTTCTGGTGGCCGAGCAGCTGCGTGCGGGCGGTTTTGCAGGTGCCACGACACTGATCGAACCCGCCGGCCGCAACACCGCACCGGCTGCGGCTTGTGCGGCGCATCTGGCCATCAGCCGCCACGGCCCGGATGCCCTCGTGCTGCTCATGGCCGCCGACCATGTCATCCCGGACGAAGCCGCCTTTGCCCGCGCCGTCGAGATGGCCTGCGTGGCTGCCAAGGCGGGCCGTATCGTCACTTTCGGCATCACGCCCACGCGGCCTGAAACCGGTTATGGCTATTTGCGGGCCGGTGCAGCGCTGGGCGATGGCTCGCTGGCGGTTGCCGCATTCATTGAGAAGCCCGCAAAGGAAAAGGCTGAAGCCTTTCTGGCAGAGGGGGGCTATTACTGGAACGGCGGGCTGTTCCTGTTCCGCGCCGATGTGATGCTGGCGGAGCTGGAGCGTTATGAGTCGGCGATGGCGGTGCTGGCCAAAAAGGCCATCGACCACGCTAAGGCCGATCTCGATTTCATCCGCCTGGAAGCCGAGAGCTTCAAGGCCTGCCGCAACGAAAGCATCGACTACGCGGTGATGGAGAAAACCGACAAGGCGGCTCTCGTGCCGCTGGACGCCGGCTGGGACGACGTAGGCGCCTGGACCTTCATGGACACCCTGCCCAAGGATGCCGCCGGCAATGTGCAGCGCGGCGATGTGCTGATCGAGAACGGCGCACGCAACCTGGTGCATGCGGACTCGCGGCTGGTGGCGCTGGCGGGCGTGAGCGACGTGATCGTGGTGGAAACCAAGGACGCCGTGCTGGTGACCAACCGCGAGCACGTGCAGGACGTGAAGAAGATCGTCGCTTCGCTGAAAAAGGCGGGTCGCCCCGAGGCGGTGAATCACCCCACGGTGTATCGCCCCTGGGGCAGCTACGAAACCATTTCGCTCGACGAGCGCTTCCAGGTGAAGCGCATCGTGGTGAAGCCAGGTCAGAAGCTGAGCCTGCAAATGCACCACCACCGCGCGGAGCACTGGATTGTGGTGAAGGGCACCGCCGAGATCACCGTGGGCGAGCGCGTATTCATGCTCAGCGAGAACCAGAGCACCTACATTCCGCTGGGCGAGAAGCACCGCCTGGTGAATCCCGGCAAGGTGCCGCTCGAACTCATCGAGGTACAGAGCGGCTCGTATCTGGGCGAAGACGACATCGTGCGGTTTGACGACATTTACGGACGTAGCCCGGAGAAGAAAGCTTGAGCAAGCTAGCTGCCTTCAAGGCCTACGACATCCGCGGCCGCGTGCCGGATGAGCTGAACCCTGACATCGCCTACCGCTTGGGCATCGCTTATGCCGAGCTGTTCCAGCCCAAGAAAGTGGCGCTGGGCCGCGACATCCGCCACAGCTCACTGCCGCTGTTGCAGGCACTCGCGCAGGGCTTCGTCGCGCGGGGTGTGGAGGTGCTGGACATCGGTCTGGGTGGCACCGAAGAGGTCTACTGGGCCGCACAGCAACCGGGGGTAGACGGCGGCATCATGGTCACCGCCAGCCACAACCCGATGGACTACAACGGCATGAAACTGGTGAAGGGTGGAGCCATCCCCATCAGCGGCGACTCTGGCCTGCGAGAGCTAGAAGCGCGGGTGCTGGCAATGACGGATGTGGCGCCGGCGGGCGCGCCCAAGATGACGCCCACCGACTACCGGCCCGGCTATGTGCAGCACCTGCTCGGCTATGTGGATGCCGCCAAGCTCAAGGGCCTGAAGATTGTCGTCAACAGCGGCAATGGCACGGCGGGCCTCGTCATCGATGCGCTTAGCACCCATCTGCCCATCGACTTCGTGCGCGTGCATCACACGCCCAATGGCGATTTCCCCAACGGCATCCCCAACCCGCTGCTGCCAGAGATGCGCGCCGACACGGTGAAGGCCGTGCGCGAGTCCGGTGCGGCATTTGGCGTGGCATGGGATGGTGACTTCGACCGCTGCTTCCTGTTCGACGAGCATGGCGGCTTCATCGAGGGCTATTACATCGTCGGCCTCTTGGCCGAGGCGCTGCTGAAGAAAGAGCCGGGTGGAAAGATCATCCACGACCCGCGCCTGACCTGGAACACCATCGACATGGTCAAGGCGGCGGGTGGCATCGCCATCCAGAGCAAGACCGGCCACGCCTTCATCAAGGAGCGCATGCGCCTGGAGAACGCGGTGTATGGCGGCGAGATGAGTGCTCACCACTACTTCCGTGACTTCGCCTACTGCGACAATGGCCACATACCCTGGCTCCTGGTCGCGGCCCTCTTTGCTGAGACCGGCAAGACGCTGTCGCAGCTGGTGGAAGAGCGTCAGGCGGCCTACCCGGCGAGCGGCGAGATCAACAGCAAGGTGGCGGATGTGAAGGTCACCATCGCTGGCATCGAAGCACGCTATGCGCCGAGTGCGGTCGTGGTCGACAAGACCGATGGCCTGAGCTGCGAGTTTGCTGAGGGCTGGCGCTTCAACCTTAGAGGCTCCAACACCGAGCCGGTGCTGCGGCTCAATGTGGAGTCGCGTGGCAACGCCGCATTGATGGAAGCGAAGACCCAGGAGCTATTGGCGCTGATTGGCGGCACGTCGGCGCACTGAGCGCCGCTCGATCCCAACTTTTCAGTTGTCGAGCACGGACTCGTAAATGGTGGCCAGGCTGATACTGATCGGCGAGTGATCTGCCCCGCAGTCGAGCGTGATGAGGTCTTCGACAGCCGTGAAGATTGCTGGCTGCCAATCATTCCCTCTGCTGTGCAGGGTGAAGAACATCGCCTGCTGGCTGACGATGAGATAGTGATGCAGTGAGGACAGTTGCTGGTAAGCCCTCAGTTTCTCCACACGATCAGTGCGCGATGTCGAGTCAGAAAGCACTTCTACCAGCACGCAGGGGCGCTCGCAGAAGTACTCATCGCCCTTGTCTTTCGGGTCGCAGCACAGCATCACGTCGGGATAGTAGTAGTAAGGGTGCGAATCCCAGCTGATTCGAACCTTCATGTTTTCCTGAAACACCCGGCAACCCTGCGACTTGTAGTGCTGCCTGAGCGCCACGTAAAGATTGCCCGCAATCAGGTTGTGATGGGCGCTGCCGCCTGACATGGCGTAGGCAGTGCCGCCCAGGTATTCATGCCGGATCGTGCGAGTCAGTTCATCGAGCAGATATTGCTCTTCACCTGTCATCTGATTGCTGGCGCTCAAGGGCATGACTAGCTCCTACAAACCTTTCACCAAGACTAGCGAATTGCGCCGGTAGTTGTAGATGCGCTGCTTCTGCACCGGCAGGTCTTCGATCTTGCCCTCGACGAAGCCGTGCTCGATGAACCAGTGCTCGGTGGTGGTGGTGAGTGCAAAGAGCTGCTTCAGGCCCAGCTTGCGGGCGGTGTCTTCGGCGCGCTTCAGCAGGGCCTCGGCGCGGCCTTCGCCGCGATAGTCCGGATGCACGGCGACGCAGGAGAACTCGCCCATCTTGTACTGGGGGTAGGGGAACAGCGCGCAGCAGGCGATGACCAGGCCATCGCGCACCATCACGTCGAACTGGCTGATTTCCAGCTCCAGCTGTTCGCGGGAGCGCGGCACCAGCACGCCGGCATCTTCCAGCGGCTTGATGAGTGCCAGCACGCCGCCCACGTCTTCGATGGAAGCCTCGCGCACCGCCTCGTAGTTTTCGTCGGTGTAGAGCATCAGCCCCACGCCATCGCGGGTGTACAGCTCGCGCAGCAGCGCGCCTTCCTCCGCCGCACCAATCAAATGCACGCGGCGCACGCCGCCGTGGCCGGCCGCGAGGGCCGCACCCAGATGCGCGCGGTCGCGAGTCGAAAGGTGTGTAGCGTCTTCAGCCAGCTTCGCACCTTCTGCCAGTGAGAGCTGGCCGGCATCGCCGGTGTCTTCGGCCAGCGTCCAGCCATCGGGATTGCTGTCCACCAGAAACACGAGCTTGTCGGCCTTGAGTGCGCTGGCGACGGCCGTGGCGACATCCTCGTAACGCAGGTTGAAGGTTTCACCCGTGGGCGAGTAACCGATGTTGCTCACCAGTGCGATACGGCCCTGGTCGAGCACCTGACGAATCGTTTCGGCATCGACGCGCCGCACTTCGCCGGTGCTCTGCAGATCCACCCCGCCGCGTACGCCGGCGGGCTTGGCGATGATCCAGTTGCCGCCCGCCACCTTGATGCGCGCGCCACCCATGGGCGTGGAGGCGAGGCTAGTGCTGAGCTTGGCCTCGATGCTCATGCGCAGGCTGCCCGCAGCATCCTTCACGCATTCCAGCGTGGCGGCATCGGTGACGCGCTGATTGCCCTGGTGCTTGCTCTCCAGTCCGCGTGCAGCCAGACGCGCCTCGATCTGCGGCCTGGCGCCGTGCACGATCACCGGCTTCACGCCCAGCGATTGCAGCAGGGCAATGTCGTAGAGCAGGCGCTCGAAGTCCGCCCGCTCGCAAATCTCGCCGCCAAAGGCGAGCACGAAGACACTGCCCACATGCGCATGCACATAGGGGGCGGCAGCGCGCAGGGCGCGAACGAAGTCGGAGGGGTTCATACCGCGATTTTATAGGCAGCGCGGGGCTTGCAGAGGCCCCAGCCGTATAATGCCGGCATGACCGAAAACACCCCCTATGCGGCACTCAATGCCGCCCTCCGCAGCGCCGGTTTCGACCAGGACGCCGCCGAGTACCACGGCGCTCTTTGCGGTGCCCTCTGTACCCGCGCGCCGGCTGACGTTGACCCCATGACGGTGCTCGACGGCGCCGACCACGACATTGCCGGTGCCTCGCTGCTGAAGACGGTGCGCGATGAAACCGCTCGCTCGCTGGCCGATACCGATGGCGACATTCGTCTGGTGCTGCCAGACGACGAAGTGCCCTTGCAGCAGCGCGCTGCCGCGCTCGGCGAGTGGTGCGAGGGCTTTCTGTTCGGGCTCGCCAGCAACGGCAAGCTGGACTTGAAGAACGTGGCCCCCGAAGTGCGCGAGGTGATTGAAGACCTCGCCCAGTTCACCCGTGCCAGCTTCGATGAAGGCAGTGACGAGGAGATCGAGGAAGAGGCCTACGCCCAGCTCGTCGAATACGTGCGCGTCGGCCAGCAGCTCTTGTTCATGGAACTGGCTCCCGGCTCGCAGGCGCGGGCTGCCCAGCGCGCCAAAGATTCCTCCGTCCACTGATTCGCTGCACCCCAAGGAGCTGCCATGCGCCCCAATGACTACCAGCTCGGCGAATACGCCGCCCGCCGCCAGGAGTTCATGCGCCGCATCGGCAGCGATGGCGTCGCGATTGTCCCCGGTGCGCATGAGCATGTGCGTGCCCGCGACACCCACCACCGCTTTCGGCAAGACGCCGACTTCGCCTACCTGACCGGCTTTCACGAGCCCGATGCCGTGGCGGTGATCGCGCCCGGCCGCAAGGATGCCCAGGGCCAGCCCGCCGAGTTCGTGCTGTTCGTGCGCCCGCGCGATGTCGAGCGCGAAATCTGGGACGGTCGGCGCTTCGGCCCCGAGGGGGCGGTGGCCTTCTTTGGCGCGCAGCAGGCTTTCAGTATCGACAGCTTCGCAGCCGAGCTGCCCAAGCTGCTGTCGGGTCGCGATACCGTGCATTTCACGCTCGGTGAAGACGCCGCACTCGACACCCAGGTGATCAACGTCATCCGCGACATTCGCGCCGTGGCGCGGCGCGGCGCGGCGGCTCCCGCCAGCATCGTGGCACTCGAAAACACCCTGCACGAGCAGCGCCTGCTCAAGCGCGGTGCGGAGATCGAGCTACAGCGCACCGCCTGCGAAATCAGTGCTGCCGCTCATGTGCGTGCCATGCGTGCCACCCAGCCCGGCATGAACGAGTGGCAGATTGCCGCGGAGATCGCTGCCGAGTTCACGCTCAACGATTGCGAGCCCGGCTACGGCACCATCTGCGGCGGCGGCGAGAACGCCTGCATCCTGCATTACACCGAGAACAACCGCGCCCTGAACGACGGCGAGCTGCTGCTGATCGACGCCGGCGCCGAGTACCGCGGCTACACCGGCGACATCACCCGTACCTTTCCCATCAACGGCCGTTTCAGCGCTGCGCAGAAAGCCGTCTACGAGGTGGTGCTGGCGGCCCAGCTGGCGGCCATCGCCACGCTCACGGTCGGCGAGCTGGCCAGCAAGCCGCATGAGGTCAGCACCCGCGTGCTCACCGAGGGCATGGTGAAACTCGGCCTGCTCAGCGGCGATGTCGATGCGCTGATCAAGGCCGACAAGCAAAAGCAGTTCTTCATGCACGGCACCGGCCACTGGCTGGGCATGGATGTGCACGACGTGGGCCGCTACAAGATCAAGGGCGAGTACCGCCGCTTCGAGGCGGGCATGGTGATGACGGTGGAGCCCGGCATCTATGTCGCTCCCGGCACGCCGGGCGTGCCGAGCGAGTTCTGGGGCATCGGCATCCGTATCGAAGACGATGTGCTGGTGACCGCTGGCGGCCCGGAAGTACTGACCAGCGGCGTGCCGAAGACCGTGGCGGAAATCGAAGCGCTGATGGCGGCGGGCTAGTGCCGTGAGCGCGTCCGTGGCGGAGTCTGCATTCGACGTCGCCATCGTCGGCGGCGGTCTGGTGGGCGCGAGCCTCGCCGTCGCGTTGGCCGACACCCCGCTCAAGGTGGTGCTGATCGAAGCCTTCACGCCGCCCGCCACCACCGCGCGCTGGGACGAGCGCTGCATTGCACTCAACGATGGCAGCCGCCATCTGCTCGCACAGTGGGGCGTGTGGCCGGCACTGGCGCCGCAGACGGCGGCCATCACCGCCACCCATATCTCCGAGCGCGGCCGCTTCGGCATGGCGCGCTTCAATGCGACGGAGGCGGGGCTGGATGCACTCGGCCACAACACGCCGCTGCGCGCCGTGGGCGCTGCGCTGCTGGCGCGCGCGCAAGCGATGCCCGCACTGCAATGGCGCTGCCCGGCGCGCGTGCAGGCGCTGGCACTCGGCGAGACGGCGGCACAGCTCACGCTTGATACCGGCGAAGTGCTGGCAGCGCGCTTGGTGGTGGCGGCGGATGGCGCGAGTTCGGCGCTGCGCAGTCTGCTGGGCCTCAATGCCGAAGTGCGCGACTACGCGCAGTGCGCGCTGGTCACCGCCGTGCGTGTGCAGCGCGACCCCGCTGGCGTGGCCTATGAACGCTTCATGCCCACCGGTCCCTTCGCGCTGCTGCCCAAGCCGAGACTCGCTGGTGACGATGCAGCGGGCTTCCCCTGCTCGCTGATCTGGACCCTGCCCAGTGCGATGGCCGAGCAACAGCTTGCGATGGACGAAGCAGAGTTTCTCAGCGCCGCACAGCAGGCCTTTGGCGAGCGGGTGGGGCGCTTCCTGAGCATCGGTCAGCGCCAGAGTTACCCCTTGCAGCGCACTGTGAGCGAAACCCTCACCGCGCCGCGCGTGGTGTTCTGTGGTAACGCCGCACAAAGCCTGCACCCGGTGGCTGCGCAGGGCTTCAATCTGGGCCTGCGCGATGTCGCGGCACTGGCTGGCCTGCTGCGCGAAGCTGCTGATAGTGGACGCGATCCCGGCGAGGCTGCCGCGCTTTCTGCCTATGTCGCACAGCGCGAGCCCGATCGCCGCCGCACCGCCGATTTCACCGACCGCCTGGTGCGGCTGTTCTCCAACACGCTGCCGGGACTCGCCGAGCTGCGTCACCTGGGCCTGCTGGCACTCGACCTCACACCGCCCGTGCGGCAGAGCGTGCTGCGGCAGAACCTCGGTCATCGCGGGCTTGCCGCATGAAAGACGCCGACATTCTTATCGCCGGTGGTGGCAGTGTGGGGCTTGCTGCTGCCGCTGCACTCGCGCAAGCGGGCTTTGCCGTCACCGTGCTGGACCGCGCGCCCACGCCGCCCACTCTGGCCGCAGCGGCGACAGGCGAGGTGGACTTGCGCGTCTATGCCCTCTCGCCGGCTTCCATCACGCTGCTGACGCAGCTCGGCGTCTGGCCCGCCATCGCTGCAGCCAGGGCCTCGCCCTACCAGGCCATGCAGGTCTGGCAAGAGGCCGCCAGCGAGGCGCTACGCTTCGATGCCGCGCCGGGCGCCACGCTGGGTGCCATCGTCGAGCACGGCGTGCTCAATGCCGCGCTCTGGGCACACCCGGGCGGCTGGACGCGCCATGCGAGCGCCACCATCGCTGAAGTGATGAGCGATGAAGGCAGCGTGCAGGCCACGCTCGTCACGGGCGAAACGCTGCGTGCGAGGTTGCTGGTGATCGCCGATGGCCCTGAATCCCCGCTGCGCGCGCAGCTGGGGATCGACAGCCTGGGCTGGGACTACGCGCAGCGCGCCATCGTCTGCCATGTGGCCAGCGAGCGCGCCCACGGCGGCGTGGCGCGGCAGCGCTTTCTGCCCACCGGCCCGCTGGCCTTGCTGCCGCTGGCGGATGGCCGCTCTTCGGTCGTGTGGTCCTGCGACAGCGGGCTGGCGCAGGAGCTGCTGGCGCTGGATGACGCGGCCTTTGCCCTGCGGCTCACGCAGGCCACGGGCAGTGTGCTGGGGGTGGTGCACAGCACCACGGCGCGACAGAGCTTTCCCCTGCGCCTCAAGCAGGTCATGGAGTCCACGGTGCCCGGTGCTGTGGTGATTGGCGATGCGGCGCATGTGGTGCATCCGCTGGCCGGGCAGGGCGTGAATCTGGGGCTGGCCGATGTGACCGCACTAGCAGGCACGCTGACTGCCGCGCGCGATGCCGGTCGGGGCTGGTGGCGTGCGCGCACGCTGGCGAGCTACGCGCGGCAGCGCCGCGCCGACACGCTGGAAATGGCCGCCATGACCGACGGCCTGTACCGCGCATTTACCCAGGGCGGCCCGACGCTGCGGCGCGCGCTGGGTCTGGGTCTGGAGCTGGTGAATCGCATCGAGCCTGCCAAGCAGTTTTTTGCGGCGCGCGCGCAGGGCTTGTAGCCCTCAGCGCACGGCCTCTTCCGCGGCCGCCAGTTCATCGGCCGCCAGCAAGATGCCCGGCTCGGTGAGCGTGGCCTCTGCCACTTCTGGCAGCGCCAGCCAGCGCAGCGCATAACGGCCATCTTCCAGATAGGCGCGCTTGCCGCTGGCGCTTGCGAGGGCTGCATAGAAGCGGGCGAGGTGAATGTTCTCCTCGATGACGCGCGGCGGTGCCACCGCAGCCCCTTCAGCAATGGCCGTGAGATAGCCGCCGCCTGTCGCCGAGAAGTGCCGCACCATCGCCGCTGCGGAACGCTCGGCGACCGTCAGCCACGCGGCATCACGGGTGACGCTGTGCAGGGCCAGCGCGGCACGCGCCATGTGCAGGGTGTCACCCAGATACAGGCCGCTGTCGCTGGCGTGGCGAAAGCGACCATCGGGCAGGGCGCGCTC
>CAMTXV010000221.1:0-10463 GCA_947085665.1 uncultured Sinobacteraceae bacterium
CTTCCGATCTCGCCTCGCGCCAGGCGCATGCTGATTTGCCTGCTGGCACCGTGGAGCGCGAGCTTGGGAAGGAGGGCTTTTTCGGGCCTGCTTCTCACATGATTCACCCCAAGGCGCCTACCGGCTGGACTGCCTGGGAAGGTCCTTTGCGACCGCGCGCTTTCGATGCCGCGCAGCTCACTGGTGATGGCGCCATGCCCTGGGATGCGCACGAGCTGCTCTTCAACGCGCACTGCCGTTTGCGGCAGTGGACCTGCCTGCAATCCATGCCGGCATTGGCACGCAACAGCGATGGCGATGAGCTGCTGTTTGTTCACTCCGGCTCTGCGGAGCTGTACTGCGATTACGGACACCTCAGCATTACCGCCGGTGATTACGTGGTGCTGCCGCGCGGAACGATGTGGCGTATTGAATGCGAATCGGCGATCACGCTGTTGCTGGTTGAAGCCACAGGCAGCAGCTACCAACTGCCAGAAAAAGGCCTCTTGGGCGAGCACGCGATTTTCGATGCGGCGATGTTCGACATCCCCGCCATCGATGACGCCTTCAAGGCGCAGGCCGCACAAACGCAGCAGGAATGGAAGGTGGTGATCAAGCGCCGCAATGCGCTCTCCACAGTCACCTACCCTTTCAATCCGCTGGATGCCCTGGGCTGGCACGGCACGCTGCACCCGGTGCGCATCAACGTGAAAGACATTCGCCCGCTGGTGAGTGCGCGCTATCACCTGCCGCCTTCAGCGCACACCACTTTTGTGGCCCATCGCTTCGTGGTGTGCACCTTCGCGCCCCGTCCGTTTGAAACAGACCCGGGTGCCATCAAAGTACCTTTCTTCCACAACAACGACGACTACGACGAGGTGCTGTTCTATCACGCAGGCGATTTCTTCAGCCGCGACAACATCCATGCCGGCATGATCACGCTGCACCCCTGCGGTTTTACCCACGGCCCGCACCCCAAGGCGCTGGGCAAGATGCTGGTGCAGCCCAAGCTGGCCACCGATGAATACGCGGTGATGATCGATACGCGGGATGCACTGGAAGTGAGTGCGGCAGCCAGCAGCGTGGAGCTGGCCGAGTACCACTTGAGCTGGCGCGCCACGTAGCGGCGCCGTGCACAGAAAAATGCCGGGGCGCTTTCGCACCCCGGCATTCGCGCTTCAGGTCCGCAGACTTACTGCTTGCCGTGCCAGCGAGCCTTGCGCGGCTCTGGCTGCGGCATGGCGGCCAGCTGCGACTGCTGGCTGGGCGTGAGAATGGCCCACTGCTTGGCGCGCATCGCCGCGCGGTCACGAATACGTTCGGCATGACGCTGGCCCATGAGCGTGGCAATGCGATCAGCCTCGGCACTGTAGTTCGGCGCTGAAGGGCTCAAGGCGCGCAGGCTCTCGTGCAGGGCGCGGTCTGCTTCACGGGTTTGCTGCTTCGCGGCAAAGCTCGCCTGGTGCAGTGCCTTCATCTGCGCCTTCTGGGCGTCAGACAAGCCCAGCGCTTCGAGATGCTTCGGCAGGCCATCGCCGCGCATGTGCTTGAAGTGCTTGCCGTGCGCAGGCCGCTCTGCTGTAGCGGCAGGCTGGGCGATGGCGGCGCCAGACAGGCTGGCGGCAATGAGAGCGGCAGCGAAGGCGCGGCGGGTGGGGTTGAAGTTCATGGTGTTCTCCGGGGGATGGAAATCGCTCCGGTTCGGAGCCAGGGCATTACACCCAGCACGCCAGTTAAGAGGGTTTGCGCCGGCGTAAAGTTGCGTAAAGCGCCAGGGTGTCTCGGCGCCTCGCAGCACGGCTGCCTTTAGAGTGCAGGCCATGAACAACCAAACGCCCCCGCAGGTGCTGCTCGCCGACGACGACCGCGCACTCACCGCACTGCTCGCCGAGTATCTCGAACAGGAAGACTTCAGCGTGCGCGCCGTGCACGATGGCGATGCCGCACTCGCAGCACTCGAAGAGGCGAGTTACAAGCCCGATGTGCTGGTGCTCGACGTGATGATGCCGGGCCGCGATGGCCTCGATACGCTGCAAAAATTGCGTGGCCACCATGCACTGCCGGTGCTCATGCTTTCGGCACGCGGCGAGCCGCTGGATCGTGTCATCGGTCTGGAGCTGGGTGCCGACGACTATCTCGCCAAGCCCTGCCTGCCGCGCGAGCTGCTGGCCCGCATCAAGGCGCTGCTGAGACGCGGTGTCGCGGTAGCCAGCAGCCAGGTCTATGAGGCCGGCGTGCTCAAGCTTTCCACCGGCGAGCGCCGCGCCTGGTGCGATGGCGTGGTGCTGGAACTCACCGGCGCGGAGTTCGCCTTGTTGCAAACCCTGCTCCAGCACGTGGGCACCGTGGTGGACAAAAGCACCCTCACCCTTGAAGCCCTGGGCCGCGAGTTGGAGCGCTACGACCGCGCCATCGACGTGCATGTGTCGCGCCTGCGGCAGAAGCTGGCCGCAGCCAGCAGCAAGGCGCCCTTGATCGAGGCCGTGCGCGGCGCGGGTTATCAGCTGATGGATGCCAGCAGCTCGTGAGTCCACTCTACAAAAAGCTGCTGCTGTGGTTCTGCGCTGCCAACATCGCGGTGCTGCTGGTGAGCGTGTTCATCACCGACCGCATCGGTCGCTACGTGGTGAGCAACGAGCCAGACTGGGACGCCGTGTCCAGCGAAGTGCTCCGCCATTACGAGAGCAATGGCCTGCTGGGCCTCACCCGTGTCGCCGATACGCTGCGGCGCGAGCGCCGTATCGATGCCACGCTGTATCGCGATGGCGAGAATCTCTTGCAGCGGCGTGCCATCCCCCCTCTGCGGCCATTTCTCGATCAGCTGCTGGCGGCAGATCGCCTCACGCTGCGTGCCGGGGAAGACCGCTGGCTCGCCGGCATCGCACTCACCAGTGCGCGCGGCGAGAAGCTGCACTTCATCGCCATCCGCGGCGGGCGGCCACCGCATGAAAGCCGCAACCTGTTGCTGCTCACGCAGATCGCACTCTCGCTGCTCGTCATCGCCGCACTCGGCTTCGTGCTCGCACGGTCACTCACCGCGCCCATCACCGCCATACAAGCCGCTACCCGCAAGATGGCCGAGGGTGACCTTGCTGCCCGCACCGATGCGCAGACGGCCGCGCGGCGCGATGAACTCGGTGAGCTGGCCCGCGACTTCAACCACATGGCGGCCCGCACTGAAGCGCTGGTGGGCCAGCAACGCACCGTGCTGCAGGACGTCAGCCACGAGTTGCGCTCGCCGCTGGCACGCCTGCATCTGCTGCTGGAACTCGCACGTCAGGGCGCGAGCGACGCTGGCCAGAACCAGCTCAACCGCGCCGCCCGCGAGGTGAGCCGACTCGACTCGCTGATTGGCGAGGTGCTGAACCTCTCGCGGCTGGAGAGCGTGCTGCCCGGCATGGCCACGGTGCCGGTGGTGCTGGCTGATCTGCTCGCCGATGTGGTGGATGAACATGCGCTTGATGCCGAGGCCCGCCGCATTCAAGTGCAGACCCAAGCCGACACCTCGCACCGCGTACAGGGCGAT
This sequence comes from uncultured Sinobacteraceae bacterium, assembly GCA_947085665.1. GTDB lineage: Bacteria > Pseudomonadota > Gammaproteobacteria > Nevskiales > Nevskiaceae > Stagnimonas. Next base: position 3,506 of record CAMTXV010000221.1, read on the forward strand.
GCCGCGCTGCTCGCACGCGCCATTGGCAACGTGCTGGGCAATGCCATCAAGTTCAGTCCCGAGCAGAGCGAGATTCATCTGGCGGTGCAGGCCAGCAGCGGCAGCCTGCAGCTCCGCGTGAGCGACCAGGGCCCTGGCGTGCCGGCGGCACAGCTGGCGCAGCTGTTCCAGCCCTTCTACCGCGGCGACAACGCCGCGCGCGCCGAGGGGCATGGGCTGGGCCTGGCGATCGCGCAGCGCATCGTGCAAGCACACGGCGGCAGCATCAGCGCGCACAACCGCGAGGGCGGCGGACTAGAGGTAAGCATCAGCCTGCCTCGCAGCGTCAGCTGAAGCCCTGGCTTTTCAGCGCTATGGATTTGGCGCTGATTGCGGGAGACTAGGCTGAATCCTTCTTCTGCTGCCCCCCATGAAACTCGCCACGCTCAAAGACGGCACGCGCGACGGCCGCCTGCTGGTGGTCTCACGCGACCTCACCCTCGCGGCCACCGTGCCGCATGTGAAGACCCTGCAAGCCGCACTCGACAACTGGGACGCGCTGGCGCCTGATCTACAGGCCTTAAGCGACCAGCTCAACGGCGGCAAGATCAGCGGCACGCTGGCCTTCGAGCCTGCGCAGTGCGCCTCGCCGCTGCCACGCGCCTACCAGTGGGCCGATGGCAGCGCCTACGTGAACCACGTGGAACTCGTACGCAAGGCTCGCAATGCCGAGATGCCACCCAGCTTCTGGACCGACCCCCTGATGTACCAGGGCGGCAGCGATGAGTTTCTGGCGCCCACCGAGCCCATCCGCATGGCCAGCGAGGACTTTGGCATTGATCTCGAAGCCGAGGTGGCCGTGATCACTGGCGATGTGCCAATGGGCGCGCCCGCTGCACTCGCAGCCAAAAGCATTCGCCTGCTCCTGCTGGTGAACGATGTGAGCCTGCGCAATCTCATTCCCAATGAGCTGGCCAAGGGCTTCGGTTTTTTTCAGAGCAAGCCTTCCAGCGCGTTTTCGCCGGTGGCAGTCACACCCGACGAGCTGGGTGATGCCTGGCGCGAGGGCAAGCTGCACCGGCCCCTGCTCAGCTATTTGAATGGCGCAGCACTCGGCAAGCCCGATGCCGGCACCGACATGACCTTCGACTTCCCCACCCTCGTCGCCCATGCCGCCAGGACGCGGCCGCTGAGTGCGGGCTGCATCATCGGCAGCGGCACGGTGAGCAACCGCGATGCCGATGGCGGCCCTGGCAAGCCAATTGCCGAGGGGGGGCTGGGCTATAGCTGCCTCGCAGAGGTGCGCACCATCGAAACCATTCTGCACGGCAAGCCCGCCACTCCGTTTCTACGCTTTGGCGACACGGTGAAAATCGAAATGCGCGATGCGCATGGTCAGTCCATCTTTGGCGCCATCGAACAAACCGTAGAGCGCTACACCGAACCTGCCTAAGGAACAGGCGGCGTGATGCATCGCCAGCAGCGTGGCCGCAGGACCGGCGAAAGCCGCAAAGCGATTGCACCGGCTAGTGTTTCTTCACCGCTTGCCGCCTTGTGCCCCTTGCCTTGACGATGGCGCCGCCTCTGGTCCCCGAGTTTTGACGTTTCCCATGCCCCTACTGCGCGCTGCCGTTCTCGCCCTGTTTTCGCTGCTGCTCGGTACGCCCGCACTCGCGCAGCCGCCGCCACCTACGGTGGAGGGCTACCGCTTCTTCGCGTTTCTCGATGTGAGTACCGCGGTGGAAGAGCCGCTACCCAGCCTCATCCGCCGCGAAATGCCCGAGCTGCCGCAGGCCTGGTACGAGGTGGAGCGCTACATCGCCAGCTATTACCCCGATGTGTTCACCGCCCCCCGCAGTCGCATCCTGAAAGCCGGCAGCAGCATTCGCCTGCCGCTGTATCGTCGCCCTAACGAACTGGCCGTGCTGCTCCTGCCGCCGCCGCCCGCACTGGAACCCGCACCCGTCGCCAAGCCGCAGGAAGCGATCATTGGTGCCCTGATTGCCGCTGACGGCCCCGTACAGGCCGAGGGCAGCTTGGGCCAGCGCCGCGCGCTGCTCGCCATCGACAACGTGCGCCGCGGCGACACCATCAGCACCGACAACAAGACCGAGGCCAGCGTGCGCCTGCTGGATGGCACGACCATTCTGCTGCGCACCGGCAGCAGCGTGCTGCTGAAGGAGTTCCGTTTTGCGGGCAAAGATACCCAGGCCGGCGTGCTGAACCTGAAACTGCTCAAGGGCGCGATGCGCACCATCAGCGGCATGATCCCCAAGGACAAAGCCAGCCAATACGCGCTGGAAACGCCCAAGGCCACCATGACCGTGCGCGGCACCGACTACGCCGTGCGCCTCTGCGAGGCCGGCGACCACTGCCTGATTGATGGCGCACCGGCGGCTGAAGGCCTGTATGCCGGCGTGCTCGAAGGCGGCATTGATCTGGGCAACGACAGCGGCAGCAGCCCGGCCGAGGCCGGTGACATCGTGCGGGTGGATGCCCCGGCAGTCGCCGCCGTGCCCGCACCCGAGGCCGCCTCACTTGTCTTCAGCGAAGAAGAGCTGAAGCTCTTGCCCGTGAAGCACACCACCTGCCTGCGCAGCGTGGGTGGTGGCGACGGCTTCCACTGCACCGTGCGACGCTAGCCCCATGCTCAAGCTCTACAGCTACTGGCGCAGCTCCGCCAGCTACCGGGTACGGCTGGCGCTGCACCTCAAGGGTCTGGCCTTTGAGGTGATCCCCGTGCATCTGGTGAAAGACGGCGGCCAGCAGCACGCGCCGGGCTACAAGGCCCTGAACCCCGAAGGCCGCGTGCCGCTGTTGGTGGATGGCGACTTCAGGCTCGGGCAGTCGCTGGCGATCTTTCAATACCTGGAAGCCCAGCACCCCGAACCACCCCTGCTGCCTGCCGATGCGCGTCTGCGCGCTCACGCCTGGCAGTTCTGCGAAGCCATCAACGCGGACATCCAGCCCCTGCAGAACCTCGGCGCGCTCAACTACCTCACGGGCACGCTGGGCGTGAACGAAGAGCAGAAGCTGGCGTGGCTTCGCCACTGGATCAACCGCGGCCTGAGTGCGCTGGAGCAAGAGATGGCCGACCTACCCGAACGTGCGGCGCTGTTTGGCGACGAACCCGGCTATGCCGACTGCTGCCTGGTGCCGCAGCTATATGCCGCGCGGCGCTTTGGCGCTGATCTCAAATTATTCCCGCGCCTTGCTGACACCAGCACAAGGCTCGAATTGCTGCCGGCGTTCGCGGCGGCGCATCCAGAGCGGCAGGTGGATGCGAATAGCTGAGCAACACGCTGCTCACCTGCCATGTAGTTTGGTTTGGCGAGGCGGCGCCAAGAGCTTTAGTGCCGTAGGGTGGGCAAACGTCTTTTAGTTTGCCCACGCGATCACACCACCCACATCATCAGTGGGCCAAGGCCCACCCTACAAAACCGATGCCTTCTTCAAGCGATCCGGCACGTCCGTGAACACCGCGTCGACGCCCATCGCGCCCAGCCGCCGATACTCGTCCACCTCGTTGACGGTGTAGACGTTCACGACCAGGCCCCGCGCCTTGGCATCGGCCACCAGGCGGGCATCGACGAACTCGGCGGATTGGTTCAAGGCCACGGCCTGCAACTCGGTGGCGCAGGCGGCCCAATCCAGCGGCACGCCACAGAGCAGCACAGCCACCGGAACCTCCGGCAGCAGCTGCTTGAATTCGTACAACTCCGGCAGGTGAAAGCTGCTCACTAGGTACTGCGTGGGGGCAGCGCCCTCGGCAATGCGCGTGCGCAGGCACTCCGCAACAGCGGCCGCAGTGCCATCCCAGGTCTTGAGCTCGATGTTGATCTGGGCGCGGTCTTCGATGAGGTCCAGCGCTTCGTCGAGCGTGGGCAGCTGTTGACCCTTGCCGGCATCGAGCGCGCGCAATGCGGGCCAGCTGCACTCACTCGCCAGCCCCTTGCCGTTGGTGGTGCGATCCAGCGTGAGGTCATGCAGCAAAAATAGCGGTCCGGACGGGTGCAGCTGCACATCGAACTCCAACCGGCGGCAGCCGTTGGCGATGCCGACGTCCAGCCCCAGCAGGGTGTTTTCGGGGGCCAGCCCCCGTGCACCGCGATGCCCGATGAGTTGCGGCAGTGCGGCGCGCGTGCTCACGGCAGCTGTCCCACGGTGACGATCTTCATGGCATTAGTACCACCAGGCCCGCCGAAGTCGCCCTTGGTGATCAGCACGCGGTCGCCGTCTTTCACGATGCCGCGCTTGCTGAGTGCGTCAACGGCTTCACGCACGGAGGTGATGCTTTCCAGCGAGCTGGGGTCGAACACCACGGGATACACACCGCGGCACAGCGCCATGCGTCGGCGCGTGCGCTCGTGGCGGGTGAGCGCGTAGATGGGCGTGTAGCGCTCCACACGCGACATCATCATGGCGCTGCTGCCGCTCTCGGTGAGCGCGATGATGGCGGTGGCGTGCATGCGCCGCGCGGTCCAGGCGGTGGCCATGGCCACGGCTTCGTCGATGCGCTGAAAGTGCGAGTCGCTGAAGCCCACCGAGAGGTCGGGCACCGGGTAGGCCTCGGCACCCAGCACCACGCGCACCATGGTTTCCACCACCTTCACCGGATACTTGCCGCTCGCGGTTTCGGCCGACAGCATCACGGCGTCGGTGCCATCCATCACGGCGTTGGCCACGTCGAGCACTTCGGCACGCGTGGGGATGGGGTTGGTGATCATCGACTCCATCATCTGGGTCGCGGTGATCACCATCTTGTTGGCCTCGCGGCCGGCGGTGATGATCTTCTTCTGCCAGGCCGGTAGCTCGGCGTCGCCAATCTCCACGCCCAGGTCGCCGCGCGCCACCATCACGGCGTCGCTGGCCTCGATGATCTCCTTCAGGTTGATGAGCGCTTCGGCGCGCTCGATCTTCGCCACCAGCAGCGCGGTGCCGCCGGCCTCGGTCACCAGGCGGCGCGCCTCGTGCATGTCGGCGGCGTTGCGAGGGAAGCTCACGGCGATGAAATCGCAGTCCCAGCGCACGGCATGGATGATGTTGGCCTTGTCCTCGGCCGTTAGGGCATCGGCAGAGAGCCCACCGCCGAGCTTGTTGATGCCCTTGCGATTGCTGAGCACGCCGCCCTGGGTCACCACGCAGTCGATGCGCGTGCCGCTGATCTTTTCCACCTGAATCGCCAATGCGCCATCGTTGAGCAGCAGGGTGTCGCCGGGCACCACATCGCGCGGCAGGCTCTCGTAGGCACAGCCCACCACGGTTTCGTCGCCGGCCAGCTTGCCCAGCGCAATGTCGAGTGCAAAGGGCGCGCCCTCCACCAGCGTGATCGGGCCGTTGGCGAAGGACTCGATACGGATCTTCGGCCCCTGCAAATCGGCCAGCACGCCGATGTCGCGGCCGAGGCCCGCAGCGGCCTCGCGCACGCGCTCGATGCGACGCTCGTGGTCGGCGGCGGTGCCGTGGCTGAAGTTGATGCGCATGACATCCGCGCCGGCAGCCACCAGCGAGCGCAGCACGGCGGGCGCATCCGTTGCCGGGCCCAGGGTCGTAACAATTTTGGTGCGACGGGTCGACCGGGTACTCATTCCTGCTCCAGGGGGGGAGTGCCGCAAATCGGCACCGATTGCATTAGGGTAGCGCGCGCCGATGGCAGGCTGTCGCTCCATTTCGCCCTCGCCACGTCTTCCAAGCCCCTGCGGCTGCGTTATTTCAGCCGCACAGACTCAACACCCCGGAGAACCCCCATGCGTCGCACGCTTGCCTCACTCGCCCTCACCACCCTTGCCCTGGCGCCCGCACTGGCCGAGGCCCAGCTGGCCCGTTCGTTTTCATCGGCCACCTACACCGGCGTGGGCGGCAGCCGGGTCAGCAGCGATTTCGACAACCTGGGCGACGCCTACAACCTCGATGCCATCGGCGGCTACAACCTCACACCCGCACAGAGCTGGGGCCGGCTTTCAGCGGAGCTGAACTTTGGCGTCACTGTTTCGCCCGGCAAAAACGAGGGCGCGGGCGGCACCGGCGGCGGCATCATTGGCGGCGGCGGTGGCGGCACCACGGGGAACAACACCGCCGGTAACGACGATCTGCAAACCCTGCTGTTCAGCCTCCAGGGCGTGTACCGCACGCCGGGCCGTCTGTACGGCGTGGCCAGCCTGGGCTATGGCCTGATCAGCAGCAGCATTGAAGAAATTGAAGAGAACGGCCGCAGCAGCGTGAACTACGGCGGTGGCGTGGGCTTCCGCTTCGGCGAGGAAACCGCCGCAGTTGAAATTCTCTACACGCGGGTGAGCGAAGACCTGCAAACTATCGGCTTCCGACTCATCTACTAGTAGCCGCTTCCATGACCCCGACCCTTGGCACCCCGCTCAGCCCGCAAGCCACGCGCGTTCTGTTTCTGGGGTCGGGTGAGCTGGGCAAGGAGGTGGTGATCGAGCTGCAACGTCTGGGCGTTGAAGTGATTGCCTGCGACCGCTACGCCAATGCGCCGGCCATGCAGGTGGCGCACCGCAGCCATGTGTTCTCCATGCTTGATGGCGCCAAGCTGCGCGCCGTCATCGAGCAGGAGAAGCCGCACTACATCGTCCCCGAGATCGAGGCGATTCACACTGAAACCCTGCTGGCACTGGAAGCCGAGGGCTGGCGGGTGATCCCCACCGCCCGCGCCGCGCGCCTGACCATGGACCGCGAGGGCATTCGCCGGCTGGCCGCCGAGACTCTGGGCCTGCCCACCTCGCCCTACCGCTTTGCCGATACCTACGAAGAGTTCGCCGCTGCCGTCATGGCCGTGGGCATTCCCTGCGTGGTGAAGCCGCTGATGTCGTCCAGCGGCAAGGGCCAGAGCGTGATCAAGGCCGAGGGCGACATTCAGCGCAGCTGGGACTACGCCCAGCAGGGCGGCCGTGCCGGCTCTGGCCGCGTGATCGCCGAGGGCTTCATCGACTTCGACTACGAAATCACCCTGCTCACCGTGCGC
>CAMTXV010000222.1:0-10950 GCA_947085665.1 uncultured Sinobacteraceae bacterium
CATGATGATGATGCGGTGGTAGCGCAGGTTTTCGGGCTTGAAGTCTTCGCGGCCAATGCCGCAGCCGAGTGCGGTGATGAGCGTGCCGACTTCGGCCGAGCTGAGCATCTTTTCGAGCCTTGCGCGCTCCACGTTCAGAATCTTGCCCTTGAGCGGCAGGATGGCCTGGAAGTGACGGTCGCGGCCCTGTTTGGCGCTGCCGCCTGCGGAGTCACCCTCGACCAGGAACAGCTCGGACTTGGCCGGGTCTTTTTCCTGACAATCCGCGAGCTTGCCGGGCAGGCCAGCGATGTCGAGCACGCCCTTGCGGCGGGTCATTTCGCGGGCTTTCTTGGCGGCTTCGCGGGCGCGGGCGGCGTCGATCATCTTGCCGGCGATGGCTTTGGCTTCCTTGGGGTTTTCGGCCAGAAAGGTGCCAAAGCGGTCGGTCATCGCCGAGGTGACGGCCGTCAGCACGAACTCGGTGACGAGCTTGTCCTTGGTCTGGCTGCTGAAGCGCGGCTCCGGCACCTTCACGGAGATGATGGCGGTGAGGCCCTCGCGGGAGTCTTCGCCGGAGAAATCCACCTTTTCTTTCTTGGCAAGGCCTTCGGACTCGATGTAAGCGTTGAGGCAGCGGGTCAGCGCGGTGCGAAAGCCAGACAGGTGCGTGCCGCCGTCGCGCTGCGGGATGTTGTTGGTGTAGCAGAACACGCGCTCGTCGTAGGTGCTGTTCCATTGCAGCGCCACTTCCACCGTGGTTTTGTCTTGCAGGCTGACGAAATGGACGATGGTGGGGTGGACGGGGGTTTTGTCTTTGTTGAGGTGCTCGACAAAGGCCGCGATGCCGCCCGTGAACTCGAAGATGTCTTCGCGCGCGGTGGTTTCTTCAAACAGGCGGATGCGCACGCCGGAGTTGAGGAAGGACAGCTCGCGCAGGCGCTTGGCCAGCACGTCGTAATGGAACTCGGTGAGTTTAAAGATGCTGGCATCGGGCCAGAAGCGCATCTCGGTGCCGCGACGGCTGCTCTCACCCAGTACCGCGAGCGGTGCCTGGGCCATGCCGCGCGCGTATTCCTGCTGGTGGTGCTTGCCGTCACGCCAGATGGTGAGCACCAGCTTGTCCGAGAGCGCATTGACGGCCTTCACACCCACGCCATGCAGGCCGCCGGAAACCTTGTAGCTGTTCTGGTCGAACTTACCGCCCGCGTGCAGATTGGTCATGATGACCTCGGCGGCCGACATGCCGAACTCGGTGTGGTTGTCCACCGGAATGCCGCGACCGTTGTCGGCCACCGACACGCTGCCGTCGCTGTGAATCACCACGTCGATTTGCGAGCAATGACCAGCGAGGGCTTCATCCACCGAGTTATCCACAACCTCGAACACCAGGTGGTGCAGGCCGGAGCCATCGTCCGTGTTGCCGATATACATGCCGGGCCGCTTGCGCACGTTCTCCGGGAATTGCAGATGCTGGATGCTGGAGGCGTCGTAGGTATCGTCTTGAGACATTGTGTGTTCCTTGAGGGTGCTCAGCTAGGCTGGCACCACATGACCGTGTTCTACGTGGAACACGGCGTATTCGTTTTGACTGGTGCCGGATGGCAGCAGCGAATCACGCCATTCTAGCGACGTGACCAGGCTTTGTCCGGGGTATTGCAGCAGGGCTTTGAGCAGGCGTTGCTGCCACTCGGTGGCGAGTTCGGCTTCTAGATCATCAAGAAGAATGATGGGGGCTTGGCCGGTGATTTCAGCGACCAATTGCGCTTGTGCTAAGGCCATCGCCACCGCCAACAGCTTCTGCTGTCCACGGCTAACGAAGGCTCGGGCTTCGCGTTGTTCGAAGCGTACGCGCAGCTCGGCGCGATGCGGGCCTGCGTGGGTGAAGCCCATTTTGCGGTCGCCCTCGTAGCCTTCGGCCAGTGCGCCTTCCAAGCCCAGTTGCTCGTTCCAGCCCGATGAGAGCGCGAAACTGAAGTGCTCGTTCTGCAGTAACTCGGCGACCCAGCGCCGTGCGGACTGCTCCAGCACTTTGACGTGTGCCAAGCGCAATTGATGTAGGGCGTTCGCCGTGGCGATGAACTCTGGGTTCCACACCTCAACCTCGGCTTTCGGTACGCGCTGGCGCAAGGCCTGGTTGCGCTGCCGCAGTGCGCGCTCGTGCCGACGCCAGAGCGTGAAGAAGGACGGTTCCACGTAGAACAGTCCCCAGTCGAGGTAGCGGCGGCGGTAGACCGGGCCTTCTTCAAACACGCGATGCAGTTGGCGATCCACCAGCACCACGGGGATGGCCTGCGCGAGTTCGCGGCGATTGCTGGCTTCGGTCAGACGGCGGATGGCGACTTCGCCATTCTGGATGGCGGTCGTCCATTGCGTCGCGGGGTTGTGGGGATCGTGTTCGATCCAGAGCGAGACACTGGCGGCCTGCCGCTTTCCAACACCACCTCATCGAGCCGTCGGGCGCGGAAACTGGTGGCACGGGCGCCGAAGTAAGCGGCTTCCAGCAGGCTGGTCTTGCCGGAGGCATTCGCCCCGTGCAGCACCGTGAGGTGCGGATGTGGCTCGAAGGCCACCGACTCGAACCGCCGGAATGACTCGGCGGTGAGCCGCGTGATCTTCATCAATCGTGCAATGCGCCCAAAATGATCATCAGAGACGCATCGGCATCACAACATATTTGCTGTGCGTGGTTTCGCCCGTCTCGAACAGCAGACCGCTGGCATCAGGGCCACGCAGTTCCATGATGAAGTTGTCAGTGGTCATGGCGTCCAGCGCGTCGAGCAGATAGGTGACGTTGAAGCCAATCTCCATCGGCTCGCCTTCGAGCTGCACTTCCACTTCTTCCTCGGCCTCTTCGCGCTCGGGGTTCTGGGTCTGGATGCGCAGGGTGTCGCCTTCCAGCTGCAGACGCACGCCGCGGAACTTCTCGTTGGAGAGAATGGCGGCGCGAGAAAGTGCTGCTCGTACGCTGGCGCGTACCCCCTCGACGCGACGGTCCTGAGACTCTGGCACCACGCGCTCGTAATCTGGAAAGCGTCCGTCGATGAGCTTGGAGGTGATGCGCAGATTGGTGAGCTGCACCTGGATCTGCCCGCCGCCAATGCCGAGCGTCACCGGCGCATCGCCGCCATCCAGTAGACGGGCGAGTTCCAGCACCGCCTTGCGGGGCAGGATCAGCTGCATCTCTTCCTTGATGCCGGTTTCCATCACCAGCTCCGACAGCGCCAGGCGGTGCCCGTCAGTCGCCACGGCGCGCACCCAGCTGGGGCCCACATGCAACAGCATGCCGTTCAGGTAATAGCGCACGTCCTGCTGCGCCATGGCGAAGGACACGCGGTTGATCAGATCGCGCAGCTGCTTGTGGGTCAGCGTCAGCTGCGTTTCGGCCTGCACACCACCCAGCGAGGGGAACTCGTCGGCCGACAGCGTGGCGAGTGCAAAGCGGCTCTTGCCGGAGCGCACAGTCATCCGTGACTCGTCGCTGGACTCGAAGCTGATCTCCGCGCCTTCCGGCAGGCCGCGCAGGATGTCGTGCAGCTTGCGGGCTGGGGCGGTGAGCTTGCCAGGCTTCAGGTTCTGAACCGGCGTCGACACTTCCATCTCGATTTCGAGATCGGTGGCGCGCACTACGAGCTCTGACTCGCGGGCTTCCAGAAACACATTGCTGAGAATGGGCAGCGTCTGACGCCGCTCGACCACACCCACCACGGTGGAGAGCGCTCCCAGGAGTTCGTTGCGGACTTGGATGATATGCATGAATTGAGAGTCCTTCTTAATAATATTAAGGCAGGCCCGGTTTTGTGGATGAAACCTGGTTTGCCAACTTAATCAGAAACTTACCGCATCATTTTTGTCGTTCTTGCTGCTGTATATGAACGCCCAAGCGCGGGTTAAAACCTGTGGATAACTTTTGGGTGCAGCCTTGTCAGCAGCTTATCCACAACATAGTCAAAGTGCATCTGCCCACTTGCCCCCAGCTTGTTCCCCTTAGCTGGTGAGCTTGCGCAGCAGGTTGGCGTAGTCCTCACGCACCCGCACATCAGACTCTCTCAGCTCGGCCACCTTGCGGTGTGCATGCAGCACCGTGGTGTGGTCCTTGCCGAAGGCATCGCCAATTTCTGTGAAGCTGTGCTGGGTGAGCTCCTTGGCTAGAGACATTGCAATCTGCCGTGGTCGTGCCAGCGAGCGGGTCCGTCGCACCGAAGACAGATCCGTGAGGCGGATGTTGAAGTAGCCCGCCACTTCCTTCTTGATGTTGTCGAGCGTCACGGCACGGTCGTAGACCGCGAACATGTCGCGCAGGCTCTCAGTCGCGAACTCTGGCGTCACTTGTAGGCCCGAGAGCCTGGCACTGGCCACCAGGCGGTTCAGTGCCCCTTCCAGTTCGCGCACGTTCGAGCGCACCCGACGGGCAATCAGAAACGCAACGTCTTCTTTGAGCTTCAAGCCCTGCTGCTCGGCCTTGGAAAGCAGAATTGCAACCCGGGTTTCGAGGTCTGGTGATTCCACCGGCACCGATAAACCCCAGGCAAAGCGGGTTTTCAGGCGGTCATCCAGGCCGTCGAGTTCTTTCGGGTAGCGATCACAGGTCAGCACGATCTGCTTCTTGCCGTCGATCAGTGCATTGAAGGTGTGGAAGAACTCCTCCTGCGTGCGCTCCTTGCCGGCGATGAAGTGGATGTCATCGATCAACAGCGCATCGGCAGTGCGGTAATGGTTCTTGAACTCTTCGGCACGGCCATGGCGGATTGCCGAGGTGAACTGGTTCAGCCACTGCTCGGCACCGACATAAACGATGCGCGCACCCGGGTTCTTGGCCAGGATGGCGTGGCCGACGCCGTGCATCAGGTGGGTCTTGCCCAGGCCTGAGTCACCGTAGATGAGCAGCGGGTTGTACTGGCCGCCCGGCGCACTAGCGACGTACTGCGAGGCCGCGCGCGCCTGGGAGTTGGATTTGCCCTCAATGAAGCCATCCAGCGTGTAGCGCGGGTCGAGCCGGCTGCTCGCAAAAGCCGCACTGCCGGGATTCGACGGCTGCGGTTCCTCAGCAGCAGAAAACTCGGCCACCGGCGCCGCCCGGGCCGGGGTGCCGACCGTCACATTCAGCGTCAGGTCGTAGCTCAACAGCTCGGAGAGCACCTTGCGGATCGTCGCGACATGGTCGCGGCGCACGCGATCACAAACCACCCGGTTCGGCGCGAGCAGGGTGAGCTGCTCGGCCGACAGCACTGGATGCAGGGGGCGGATGAAGGTATTGAGTTCGGATTCGGGCAGCAGAGCCTCGAGCCGGCGCACGCAATCCAACCAGAGGGTTTCGCCAGACATCTCGATTTGCGTGCCGTGATTCGTTATGGGCTGGCAGTCTAGCCCTCTGCGGCAGGGCACTCAACGACGGCGTACCACAACAGGAACGAATAAAACTTGCTCACAGGGATGGGCTTGCTTAGACTCCGCGACCTTTTTCGTAACTCCACACGGGCTTTCCCATGTCCACCAAGCGCACTTTCCAACCCTCCAACCTGCGCCGCGCCCGCGTGCACGGCTTCCGTGCCCGCATGGCAACCGTCGGTGGTCGCCTCGTGCTGGCCCGTCGCCGCGCCAAGGGCCGCAAGCGTCTCATCCCGTAAGTCTTGCTTGTTCAGTGCGATCTGCCGGGCCTTCGCCCGTCCAGTCGCCCAGGAAGGACTTACAAGATGAATGGGGCGCGCTTCACCAAGCGCGCTCGCCTGCTCAGCGCCGCGCAATTCGACGTGGCCTTCAAGCAGGGGCGGCGAATCACCGTTGGCCAGTTCACTACGGTGATTGCGGCCAACCCGCTCACCCATGCGCGCCTCGGTTTCGCGCTCTCCAAGAAGCACGCTGCCCGCGCCGTGGATCGCAACCGCGCCCGTCGACTGCTGCGAGAGCGCTTTCGTCTGTCACAGGCCCAGCTGGTACCAGTTGATCTGGTCATCATGCTGCGCGGCAAGTTGCCCGCCGAGCCTCATGCCGTCACCGCAGCAGTGGATGCGCTCTGGCAGCAGGTGATGAGTCGATGCAAAAGCAGCTAGCCAGTCTGCTCATTCTGCTGGTGCGCTTCTATCAGCGTGCCATCAGCGTTTGGCTGCCGCCGCGATGCCGGTTTCACCCCAGCTGTTCGCAGTACGCCATTGAAGCCCTGCAGAAACATGGGGCGGGCCAAGGTAGCTGGCTGGCCACCAAGCGCATCTGCCGCTGCCACCCGCTCAATCCCGGCGGGTATGATCCGGTCCCCTAAAAGTTTTCCCCCCTTCCAGATCGCCCGCCGGCATGACATCGCCGCGCTCCGGCCTTGCCCTTTCGCCCTTCACAGCACAGTACCCGCTGCCCCCCATGGAAAACCGTCGCTTCTTCCTGATCGCCGTGTTCGGCGCACTGCTGTTCTTCACCTACCAGACCTGGCAGAAGGACTTCCCCGCTCCAGTCGCCTCAGCTCCGGTTGTCAGCGCGCCGGCTTCGGTTGCAGCAGCGCCTGGCGAAGACCCCCTCCCCAGCGCACCAGTGGGTGCGGCAGCCGGCAGCACAGCCGCCACCGCTGAAACCGTCTCGGCTGCAGCGGCTGTTTCCACCGCCCGCATCACGGTGGTGACCGACACCCTGCGCATGGAGATCGCCCTGGCGGGAGGCGACCTTCGCCGCGCCGAACTCATTGGCTACCCGGTGGCCAAGGACAAGCCGGAAGAAGATCTTGCCCTGCTGGATGACCGCGATCCGCACTACTTCATTCTGCAAAGTGGTCTCGCCAGCACCGAGAAGCCGCTGACGTCCACGGGCACCCTGTTTGTCGCCGCCGCCGAGCGCTTCGAGCTGGCAGACGGTGCCGCCACACTCGACGTGCCGCTGGTGTTCACGGATGCCTCGGGCCTGAAGCTCACCAAGACCTACCGCTTCACCCGCGGCAGCTACCAGATTGCCCTCACGCAAACAGTGGAGAACACCAGCGCCACACCGCTGTCGGCCTCGCCCTACGCCCGCCTGCAGCGCACGCCGGTACGCGCCGGCTACGAAGCCCCGTTCTCACAAACGTTCATCGGTCAGGGTTTCTACGAGCAGAAAGAGCCGGGCGAGTACCGCTTCAAGAAGATCAGCTTCGACGACTTGAGCGACGAGCCCTTCGAAACCACGCAGACCGGCGGCTGGATCGCCATGCTGCAGCACTATTTCGTCGCCGCCATTCTGCCCACCGCCGGGGAGCAGGCCACGTTCTCGGGCAAGCCTTCGACGGTGAAGGGCTATCTCGCGCAGTACCACGGGCCGCTCAAGGCCGTGGAGCCGGGCCAGACCGGCAGCTACGTCACCCAGTTCTACATCGGTCCCAAACTGCAGGGCGAGTTGGAAGACGTCGCACCGGGCTTCGAGCTGACCGAGGATTACGGCATCCTCGCCCCCATTGCCAAGCCGCTGTTCTGGCTGATGAAGAAGGCGCATGAGTTCACGGGCAACTGGGGTGTCGCCATCATCCTGCTGACGCTGTTGGTGAAAGCCGCCATGTACAAGCTCAGCGAAGCCCAGTATCGCTCGATGGCGCGCATGAAGAAATTCACGCCGCGCATCCAGGAAATTCGGGAGCGTTTTGCCGGCGATCGCGAGAAGCTCAACAAGGCGATGATGGAGCTCTACACCAAGGAGAAGTTCAACCCCTTGGCCGGCTGCTGGCCGATGCTGGTGCAGTTCCCGGTGTTCATCGCGCTCTACTGGGTGCTGAATGAATCGGTCGAATTGCGCCAAGCCGACTTCGCACTCTGGATCAACGATCTCTCCGCGCCCGATCCCTTCTACGTGCTGCCGGTGCTGTTCGGCCTCTCCATGTGGTTCCAGCAGAAGCTCGGCGGCCAGATGGCAACGATGGACCCCATGCAGCAGCGCATGCTGCAGTTCATGCCCATCGCGCTCACCGCCTTCTTCGCCTTCTTCCCGGCAGGCCTCGTGCTCTACTGGTTCGTCAGCAACCTCATCAGCATCGCCCAGCAGTGGTACATCACGAAGAAAATCGAGAACGAGCCGCTGCCCAAACCCAAGAAGTAGGCGCGAGCAGAGACACCATCGCGGCGGTTGCCACGGCAGCCGGTCGCGGTGCGCTGGGCATCGTGCGGCTGTCGGGGCCGCAGGCTTTTGTCATCGCTGAAAAGCTTGCCGGCCCGCTGCCTGCGCCCAGGCAGAGCGCCTTGCGGCACTTTCGCGATGCCGGAGGCGAGGCCATCGATCAAGGTCTGGTGCTGTGCTTTGCCGCACCGCATTCGTTCACCGGCGAACACGTGGTGGAGCTGCAGGGCCACGGCGCGCCCGTGGTGCTGGCCGCACTCGTCGCAGCCGCCATCGCCCAGGGTGCGCGTGCCGCGAGGCCCGGTGAGTTCTCGGAGCGCGCCTATCTCAACGGCCGCATCGATCTCGCCCAGGCCGAGGCCATTGCCGATCTCATCGACGCCGCCAGCACGCAGGCCGCACGTGCCGCGCAGCGCTCGCTCGATGGCGTGTTCTCCGCACGCGTTGCCGCACTCACCGAAGCGCTGATCCAGCTGCGCGTGTATGTCGAAGGTGCGCTGGATTTCTCCGACGAAGACATCAACTGGCTGGGCGAGGCCGCACTGCACCAGCGCATCGCACAGTGGCTGGCCGACCTCGACACTCTGCTGGGCGAGGCCGCACAGGGTCGGCGCCTGCGCGAAGGCCTGGTGATTGCACTCACCGGCCGCCCCAATGCAGGGAAATCCACGCTGCTCAATCGCCTGGCCGGCACCGAGGCCGCCATCGTCTCGCCCACGCCCGGCACCACGCGCGATCTGCTGCGCGAAAACATTCTGCTCGACGGCATTCCACTCACCCTGGTGGATACCGCCGGCCTGCGCGACACCGACGATGCCGTGGAGCGCGAGGGCGTGCGCCGCGCCCGCGAGGCGCTGGGCAAGGCCGAGCTGGCGCTGTTTCTCGCCGACGACCGCGAGGCGAGCGACGAGGGCGCACCGGGCGCTGCCGATCAGGCTCTGCTCGACACCCTGCCCGCCGCACTGCCGGTGCTGCTGTTGCTCAACAAGTGCGACCTCAGCGCACGGCCTGCCGGCGTGCTTGCCAGCGAACCCCAGCGGGTGACGCTGCGGCTGTCCGCTGCCAGCGGCGAGGGAATGCCAGCGCTGCAACAGCAGCTGCGGTTGCATTGCGGCAGCAACGCGGGTCACGAGGGTTTGTTCATTGCCCGCACGCGACACCTCACGGCGCTCCAGGCGGCAGGCAGCGCTGTTCGGCAGGCGCAGCAGCGTTTGCAGGCGGCGGAGCGTGTGGAGCTGGCCGCCGAGGAGCTGCGCCTCGCGCAGCGCGCGCTCGATGACATCACCGGCCCCTTCGCGGCGGATGATTTGCTGGGCCGCGTCTTCAGCCAGTTCTGCATCGGCAAGTAGCTGCCGAGCGGCCGCACTTTTGGGTAAGGTGCGGCCACCAACATTCGAGTGAGCTCCCATGAAGCCCTACGCCTTCTGCCCCCAATGCGCGAAGCCACTCGCTGATGCCGAGCACGGCGGCCGCATCCGCCGCGCCTGCGCGGATGGCGCCTGCGGCTTCGTCCACTGGGACAACCCCGTGCCCGTGGTGGCGGCGGTGGTGGAGCACGAGGGCCAGATCATCCTCGCCCGCAACGTCGCCTGGCCGGCCAGCTTCTACGCGCTGATCACCGGCTTTCTCGAACGCGGCGAGACGCCGGAGTTCGGCGTGCAGCGCGAGGTGGAAGAAGAACTGGGCCTGACACCGCAGGGTGCGACGTATATCGGCACCTACGACTTCGTGCGGCAGAACCAGCTGATCATCGCCTACCACGTGCCTGCCACCGGCGAGGTGAAGCTCAACGAAGAGCTGGCGGACTGGAAGCACGTGCCCTTCGAGAACATCCGCTACTGGCCCGCGGCGACTGGCTATGCGCTGCGCGACTGGCTGCGCACCAAGGGCATCGAGGCGCCGCCCATGGCACTGCCGTCACTCTGAACCGAGCGAGAGCGACTTCGGATCGACGAAGCCAGACCATCGGCTAGGCCGGCGTGCGCGGGGCGGCATACCATCGCGGTCTACCCGCGAGGCTTTGAAATGGCTGACACCGAACTGACCCACAACGCTCAACCCGCGCCAGACGCGGACCCGACCGAAACCCAGGAATGGCTCGATGCACTGGCCTCGGTGCTGAAAAGCGCCGGGCCTGAGCGTGCCCACTACCTGCTGGAAACGCTGACCGAGAAAGCACGCCGCAGCGGCGCGCATCTGCCGTTCTCCGCCAACACGGCGTATGTGAACACCATTCCCACCGACCAGGAAGAGCGCTCGCCCGGCGATCACGCACTGGAGTGGAAGATTCGCTCGATCATCCGCTGGAACGCGATGGCGATGGTGGTGAACTCCAATCGCGAACACGCGGGCATCGGCGGCCATATCGCCACCTTTCAAAGCTCGGCCACGCTCTACGACGTGGGCTTCAACCATTTCTGGAAAGGCCCCGAGCACGCCGAAGGCGCCGACCTGATCTACATCCAGGGCCACAACACGCCCGGCATCTACGCGCGCTCCTTCCTCGAAGGCCGCTTCGATGAAGCCACCATGCACCGCTTCCGCATGGAAGCGCTCGAACCGGGCCTGTCGAGCTACCCGCACCCGCAGCTGATGCCGGACTACTGGCAGTTCGCCAGCGTCTCGATGGGCCTGGGCCCCATTCAGGCCATCTACCAGGCGCGGTTGATGAAGTATCTGCACCACCGCGGCCTGGCCGACACCGAGACGCGCAAGGTCTGGTGCTTCTGCGGCGATGGCGAGATGGACGAGCCGGAAAGCCTCGGCGCCATCGGCATTGCCGCGCGCGAAAAACTCGACAACCTTGTCTTCGTCGTCAACTGCAATCTGCAACGGCTCGATGGCCCGGTGCGCGGCAACGGCAAGATCATCCAGGAACTCGAAGGCACCTTCCGAGGAGATCGGAAGAGC
>CAMTXV010000223.1:0-2911 GCA_947085665.1 uncultured Sinobacteraceae bacterium
CGGCGGCGTCCACCACGTGCAGCAGCCAGTCGGCCTCGCGGGCTTCTTCCAGCGTGGCGCGAAAGGCAGCGACGAGGTCGTGTGGCAGATCGCGGATGAAGCCCACGGTGTCGGCCAGCAGGATCTCCTGATCGGCCGGCAGCTGCAGCTTGCGGATGGTGGTGTCGAGCGTGGCGAAGAGCTGATCGGCCGCGTAGGCGGCAGCCCCTGTCATGGCATTGAACAGTGTCGATTTGCCGGCATTGGTGTAACCCACGATGGACACCAGCGGCGTTTCATTGCGCTTGCGGGCACGGCGCGACAGCGCGCGGTGGCGCTTGACGTCTTCCAGCTGCTTTTTCAGGTGCAGCATGCGGTCCTTGACCAGACGGCGATCAAGTTCCAGCTGGGTTTCGCCGGGGCCTGAGAGACCAATGCCGCCGCCGCTCTGCCGTTCAAGGTGAGTCCAGCCCCGCACCAGGCGGGTGGAGAGGTGCTTGAGCTGTGCCAGCTCCACCTGCAGCTTGCCCTCGTGGGTGCGGGCGCGCTTGGCGAAGATGTCGAGAATCAGCCCCGCACGCGACAGCACGCGGCACTTGAGCACCCGCTCCAGATTGCGCTCCTGACTGGGCGAGAGCTCGTGATTGAAGATCGCGACCTCCGCCTCGCCCGCCGCGCAGGCGGCCGCCACTTCCTCCGCCTTGCCGGAGCCGATGTAGAGCCCGGCATCTGGCTTTTGGCGTGAGCCCCCGAACACGGCGATGACTTCCGCGCCCGCAGAACGGGCCAGATCCTCAAACTCGACGCGATCCGATTGGAAGTCGCCCGTGTTGAAGTCCAGATGGACCAGCACGGCTTTTTGCCCGCCGCGCGGGCGTTCGATGAACTTCAGCTGGAGAGACCTCGGACTGGCTTAAGCCGCCGGTGCCGCCGGATCGCCGCCTTCGTCTTCGGACAGGCGCACTGCGCGAGCCGGCACGATGGTGGAGATGGCGTGCTTGTAGACCATCTGGCTCACGGTGTTGCGCAGCAACACCACGAATTGGTCGAAGGACTCGACGTGGCCTTGCAGCTTGATGCCGTTGACGAGATAGATAGAGACCGGGATACGCTCTTTGCGCAGGGCATTGAGAAAGGGCTCTTGCAGGGTTTGGCCTTTGGACATGGCGTTGACCTCTTGGTTGTTGTTGCTGATTGTCATGGGCGGTTCTTGCAGACCCGCAGAATGCAGATTATCACGCTTACCTCGAACAGCCTCTATCACCTGACACCGTCGGGGGTGGATCAGATGCCCTCATGCAGCAGGCGATCCACCACGAGCGTCACCAGATTCCCTTCACGCGGATTCAACAGTTGCAGGCCGGTTTCGCTGCGCAGCCAGGTGATCTGGCGCTTGGCGTACTGGCGGGTTGCTGCAATGCCCTGTTCCACCGCGAGGCTCAGACTGCACTGCCCCTGCAAATGTTCCCAAAGCTGTCGATACCCCACGGAACGAATCGATGGCAGGCCGGCGTTCAGATCGCCACGCGCCTGAAGGCGCTGCACTTCGGCGAGAAACCCTGCCGCCATCATCTCCTCGAAGCGCAGGGCGATGGCGGCGTGCAGCGTGGTGCGCTCCGGCGGCAGCAGGCCGATCTTCACCAGCGGCCCCTGCAACGGTGACGAGCGGGGTGCGGCCCAGTGCGCGCTGCGGCTCTTGCCCGTGAGGGCGTGTATTTCAAGCGCCCGCAAGATGCGTTGCGGATCATTCGGGGAAATCTTCGCGGCGGAATCAGTGTCCACCGCCGCCAACCGCGCATGCAGCGTCGGCCAGCCAAGAGCGGCGGCATCCGCAGTCAGCGCCTCGCGAATGGCAGCGTCGGCCGGTGGCAACTCCGACAGGCCGTGCTCCAGGGCGCGAAAGTACAGCCCTGTGCCGCCCACCAGCAGCGGCACCCGGTTGGCGGCACGGGCAGCGGCGATCAAGCCCAAAGCGTCTTCCCTGAAACGCGCCGCCGAATAGCTTTCGGCAGGGTCCAGGATGTCGATCAGGCCATGCGGCCATCGCTGGAGCAGTTCTGCAGCCGGCTTGGCGGTGCCGATATCCATGCCTCGGTAGACCTGCGCCGAATCGACGCTGATCAGGCTCACTCCCGCCCAGGGCGTGCGCCCCTGCTCGATGGCCTCGGCCAGTGCCAGGGCCAGGCTGGTCTTTCCGGAGGCCGTGGGACCCATCAGAAAAATGCAGGGCACGGCGGGCATGGGCGCTAGAGGAACATTCATGCGCAGTACCTTAGCGGAGCCCACCTTCAGCAGCACTGCAAATCGGCCATGGTGTGAACTGGCGACATCAGCAGCCTGCTGCTTTCATTGACGACAGACTCGCTTGGCTATACTCGAGCCACGTCTTACAAATCCAAAGGAAGCCCCCTCGATGCGCCACGCCCTGCTTGCCGCCGCACTGTTTGCTGCCCCCGCCGCCGTCCTGGCCGAGGGCTTCAGCTACACCTACCTCGATGCCCGTTACTACTCCACCGATTCCGACGCCATCACCGCCAACCAGAACGGCGCGGCCCTCTCGGGCTCGCTTGCGCTCACCCCGATGCTCTATGTGGTGGGTAACGCCAGCTACGGCCAGAGCGAAACCGTCACCATCAATGGCCAGACCGGCTCACTCGACGCGATTGCCGGCTCCGCCCGCATTGGCGCCCACCACGCCGTGACTGAAGTGCTCGATGTGTTTGCCAACGTGGGTGCGCTCTACCAGCGTCTGGAAGGTGAAGGCAGCCTCAACAGCGAAGACGACGTCGGCTACGTCGGCGAAGTCGGCTTGCGCCTGGCCGTGGTGCCCAAGGTTGAACTGGGCGCTGCCTACAGCTACCAGGAAATCTTCAGCCAGAGCCGCGGCGGCTTCACCGCCGACCTCCAGTTCCATGCCACCGAGAATTGGTCC
>CAMTXV010000224.1:0-3953 GCA_947085665.1 uncultured Sinobacteraceae bacterium
AACCGGGCATGCTCGGCTTCAAGACAAAACAACACACAGGGAGTGTTCTGCATGTCCGCCATCATTTTCTTTGGCCTGGTCGCGGTGGCGGTGTTCTTCGTCATCGGCATTTACAACGGCCTGGTCACCGCCCGCAACGGCTACAAGAACGCCTTCGCGCAGATCGACGTGCAGTTGCAGCGCCGCTACGACCTGATTCCCAACCTGGTGGAAACCGCCAAGGCCTACATCACCCATGAGCGCGAAACGCTCGAAGCCGTGATTGCCGCGCGTGGCGGCGCCCTGGGTGCACTCAAGGCCGCGCAGGCCAATCCGGGCGATCCGGCGGCCATGCAGAAGCTGAGTGCGGCCGACGGCAATCTGAGCAGTGCGCTAGGCCGCTTCCAGGTGACGATGGAGGCCTACCCGGACCTGAAGGCCAACCAGACCATGATGCAGCTCAGCGAGGAGCTGACCTCCACCGAAAACCGGGTGTCTTTCGCGCGGCAGGCCTTCAACGACAACGTGATGGTCTACAACACCAAACGCGAGGTGTTCCCCAACAACTTCATCGCGGGTCTGTTCGCCTTTACTGCTGCCCAGATGCTGGAAGTGGAAGACCCCGCTGCCCGCAAGCCCGTGAAGGTGCAGTTCTAGCGCGCTGGCCATTCCCGATGCCGAGTGGGCCGAAGGGCTTGGCGAGCGCAGTAGCCTTGCGGGCCGCTCGATGAACTTCTTTGAGCACCAGGCGCGCGCGAGGGCGCAATCGCGCTGGATGGTTGGCGCCTTCCTGCTCTCGGTGCTGGCGACGGTGGTGGGTGTCACCGCCGTGATGGCCGTCGGCGTGGCCTTTGGCCGCGCCGAAAACATCACCCTGAGCGATGCCCTGCTGCCGCAGTTGCCGGGCCTGCTGCTGCTGGCCGCACTCATCGCTGCGGTGATCGCGGTGGCCAGTCTGTACAAGATTTCGCAGCTCAAGGCCGGTGGCGGTGCGGTGGCTACCAGCCTGGGCGGCGTGCTGGTGCCGCCCGAAACCCGTGAGCCGCGCCTGCGCCGGCTGCGGAATGTGGTTGAAGAGATTGCCATCGCCAGCGGCGTGCCGGTGCCGCAGATCTACGTGCTGGAACACGAGGGCGGCATCAATGCTTTTGCCGCCGGCTATGCGCCGACAGACGCCGCTGTGGCCGTGACCCGCGGCGCGCTGGAAAAACTCAGCCGCGACGAGTTGCAAGGCGTGATCGCCCATGAGTTCAGCCATGTGCTCAATGGCGATATGCGCCTCAACATCCGTCTCATGGGGCTGGTGTTCGGACTGCTGGTCATCTATGTCATTGGCCGCGAGATCGTCGAGCGCACCCCGCGTGGCGGCAAGCGCGGACCCACGCTGGCCACCGTGGGTTTCGGACTGATGGCGGCTGGCGGCCTGGGGCTGATGTGCGGGCGGCTGATCAAGGCCGGCATCTCGCGCCAGCGCGAATATCTGGCTGATGCCTCGGCCGTGCAGTTCACCCGCCAGGCATCGGGCATTGCCGGGGCGCTGAAGAAGATCGCCGGCATCCACGCCGGCTCCAGGCTCACCGAGAAAAAGAGTGAAGAGGTCAGCCACATGCTGTTCGGCGATGGCTTTGATTACGCGCGCTTCTTTGCCACCCATCCGCCGGTGCTGGAACGCATCCGCCGCATCGAACCGCATTTCAAGTCCAGCTTGCTGAAAGCCCAGGCGGCGGACTGGAATACGCCGGGCTATTTGAGCGAGGCAGGCGACGAGGGGCCGGTGAAGTTCATGGCCGCGCCCGCCGCGCGCGGCGTCACACCGGCAGCGGTGGTGGCGCAGGTGGGTCATCCGGGTGCAGATGACTACCGCTATGCAGAGAGCCTGCATGCGACCATTCCCGAGCCACTGCGCCAGGCAGCGCAGAGCGATGCCGATGCGGCGGCCCTGCTGATGGCGCTGCTGCTCGACTCCGATGAGCGCATTGCCGCCATGCAGCGCGGCGCCATCGCCAGCGCGCGCGGTGCGGCTGCCGAGCGCAGGGTGGTGGAGCTGCACCGCGCGAGCGAAAACCTGCATGCGGCGCTGCGCCTGCCGCTGGCAGACTTAGCCTTTCCCACCCTGCGCCATCGTCCCGCCGCCGAGTTGCAGGCGCTACAGGCCTTGTTGCAACAGCTCGCGCTGGCGGATGGTCGCATCGGCGCCTTCGAGTTTGTGCTGGGGCGCCTGCTGGCGGTGCAGATTGGCGACTGGCTGGCACCATCCAGTCATTCGGTGCCGGGCAAGCAACGGCTGGCCGTGCTGCAAGACGATGCGGCCCTGTTGCTCACGGTGGTTGCCGACGCCGGCACCGCCCGCGGCGATGCCGCACGCCGTGCCTTTGCACAGGGCTGGGCGCAACTCTGGCCGCAGTCCGCGCGCCAGGCGCAGCTGCCCGTGGATTGGCCGCAGGCGCTGGACGCTGCGCTGAGTCGTCTCGACGGCCTGCAACCGCTGGGCAAGCAGATGCTGCTGGAGGCCCTGGTGAAAACGCTGGCGCATGACGGGCGGGTGACGGTGGGGGAGGCCGAGCTGCTGCGCGTGGTGTGCGCCAGCCTGCACTGCCCGCTGCCACCGGCGCTGGGTACCACCGCATGAGCGGCATCCGTGACTGGCCCGAGGGCGAGCGCCCGCGCGAGAAGCTGCTCGCACAGGGCCCGCAGGGCTTGAGCGATGCCGAGTTGCTGGCGATCTTTCTGCGTACCGGCATCGCTGGACGCAGCGCGGTGGATCTCGCCCGCGACCTGCTCAGCGAGTTCGGCAGTCTGAGAGCATTGCTGAAGGCAAGCCCCGAGGCGTTTTGCCGTGCCAAGGGCCTGGGCGAAGCCAAGTACACCCAGCTGCAGGCGGTGCTGGAGCTCGCACGTCGACATCTGGCCGAGTCCCTGCCCGAGCGGGAGCTGCTCAACGAGCCAGCGGTGCTGCGCCGGTATCTGGTCAGCCGTTTGCGCGAGGAGACGCAGGAGGTGTTTCTGGGGCTGTTTCTCGACCGCCAGCTGAAGCTGATGGCCACCGAGGAGCTGGCGCGAGGGTCCTTGAGCGAGGCCATGGTTTACCCGCGCGAGGTGGTGAAAGCCGCCATCAAACTGGGTGCAGCGGCGGTGATCTTCGCCCACAACCACCCCTCCGGAATGAGCGAGCCCAGCTTGCAGGACCGGGCCATCACCGAGCGGCTGAAAGCCGCGCTGGCCACCGTGGAGGTGCGGGTGCTGGATCACTTCGTGGTGGGCGAGGGGGAGCCGGTTTCGCTGGCAGCGAGAGGCTGGATTTGACGGCTTCGCAAGCCGATTTTTGGGCGCGGCTGGGTAATCCTTGACCGCTGGGGGTGTCGCCGGTATTCTTCGCGCCCTTTTTGTGTCCCCGGCGTCTTGCCGAGTACCGCGAACGTTCCGGCCTAAAGAGTCTCAATCAGCCATGTCCAAAGTCTGCCAAGTCACCGGCAAAAAGCCGATGGTGGGAAACACCGTTTCCCACTCCAACGTCAAGAAGAAAACCCGCTTCTTGCCGAACCTGCACACGCACCGTTTCTGGGTTGAAGCCGAAAAGCGCTTCATCAAGCTGCGTGTTTCCAACCACGGCCTGCGCATCATCGACAAGAAGGGCATTGAGCCCGTGCTCGCCGAACTCGCCGCTCGCGGCGAAAAGTTCTAAGGGAGCACAGCAATGGCTGGCAAGAAAAAAGACAACGAAAAGATCAAGCTCGTTTCGACGGCTGATACCGGTTACTTCTACACCACGAAGAAGAACCGCAAGAACACGCCCGAGAAGTTCGAATTCAAGAAATACGACCCCGTAGTGCGCAAGCACGTCGTATTCAAGGAAGCGAAGATCAAGTGATTTCGAGCTGCGCCGCGTAGCAGCGCCGCGAAATCACTTGTTGAACCGCAAAAGCCCGTCTGTGACGGGCTTTTTGCATTGTGGGTGATCGAGCTGCGCCGCGTAG
>CAMTXV010000225.1:0-13729 GCA_947085665.1 uncultured Sinobacteraceae bacterium
ACTCTTTCCCTACACGACGCTCTTCCGATCTCCCGCCCCCGCCGGCCTACCGGACCTCGCCGATCTCGTGGATTCCGTGAGCAGCTCGGTGGTGAATATCAGCACCATTCCCGCAGAAACCGCGGCGGCGGCCGATTCCGTGCCCAGCCTGCCGGATGGCGAAGCGCCAGACGCCGCCCCCTCGCGCGACAACCTGCCGGATTGGATGCGCAAGTTTCTGGAGCAGCACGCACCGGAGTCGCTTGACGAGGGCGCTGGCGGCGAAATGCCCGGTGGCCCCGGGGAGCCGGGTCTTGATGACCTGCCGGGCGGCGAGCAGTCCCTGGGTTCCGGCTTCATCCTGTGGGACGACGGCTATGTGGTGACCAACGCCCATGTCGTGAAGGGTGCGAAGGAAATCATGGTGCGCCTGCAGGACCGCCGCGAGCTGCCGGCCACGCTGGTGGGGGTGGATGAACCCAGTGATATCGCCCTGCTGAAGATCGACGGCAAGAAGCTGCCGGCCGTGAAAACCGCCGAGATCAAGAAGCTGCGCGTGGGCGAGTGGGTAATGGCCATCGGCTCGCCTTTCGGGTTCGACTATTCGGTGACCGCCGGCATCGTCTCGGCCAAGGGCCGCAGCCTGTTCACCGAGCAGTACGTGCCCTTCATCCAGACCGACGCCGCCATTAATCCGGGCAACAGCGGTGGCCCGCTGTTCAACCTCGCCGGCGAAGTGGTGGGCGTGAACTCGCAGATCTACTCTCAAACCGGCGGCAACAGCGGCATCGCCTTCGCCATTCCCATTGATGTGGTGCTCACAGTGGCCGAGCAGCTCAAGGACAAGGGCAAGGTCACCCGCGGCTGGCTGGGCGTGGTGGTGCAGGAAGTGACGCGCGACCTCGCCAAGAGCTTTGGTCTGGCCAAGGCCGAGGGCGCACTGGTGGCGCGCGTGGTGCCGGGCAGTCCCTCCGAAGCAGCGGGGCTGAAGCCTGGTGATGTGATTCTGGCTTTCAACGACGAGCCGCTGCTGGTGAGCAATGCCCTGCCGCCGCTGGTGGGTGCGGTGAAGCCGGGAGAGTCGGTGCCGGTGAAAGTGCTGCGCGAGGGCAAGCAGATCACGCTGAAGGTGAAGGTGGGCGAGTTGCCGCCCGAGATGGCCGGCAGTGCCGAACCCGCACCCAGGCTGCCACTGGGGCTGGGCGTCGAGCGCCTGACCGCCGAAGACCGTGCCGAGATGCGGGTGGAGGGCGGGGTGGGCATTGCCACTGTCGAGCCAGGTCCGGCAGAGAAGGCGGGCCTGCGCTCTGGCGACATCCTGCTCTCGCTCTCTGGGCAGAAGATCGATAGCCCCGAGCGGTTTGAGGAAGTGGTCGCCGGGCTTACTCCCGGCAGCAGCGTGCCGCTGCTGATCCAGCGCAATGGCGGCCCCCTGTTTTTGGCGCTGGATGTGCCAGCCGCCGAGCAACGCTGACCGTGCGCCGCTTCACCCTGCTGACACGCCCTGACTGCCACCTCTGCGAAGAGTTCGAGTCCGAGGCCTTGCAACAGTTTGGCGGGCGCCTCGAGATCGAGCTGGTGCAGGTGGACCACCATCCACACTGGCAGGCCGAGTACGGGCTTTCCATTCCGGTGCTGCTCGATGCCGACGATCGCTTTGTCTGTGCCGTCACGGTGGATGCCGACGCCATCGAAGCGGCACTGGCCTGAGCGCCCCTGCGGGTATACTTCGCGACCATTTTTTGACCGCTTTGCGCTTCGCAGCCTGCGGTGACCGATAAGCCATCTATGTCGTCCGTTCCGCAGTCCCATATCCGCAACTTCTGCATCATTGCCCACATCGACCACGGCAAGTCGACGCTGGCGGATCGCTTCATCCAGCTCACGGGCGCGCTTGAAGCGCGCGAGATGCAGGCGCAGATCCTCGATAACAACCCCATCGAGCGTGAGCGCGGCATCACCATCAAGGCCCAGGCCGTGCAGCTGCACTACACGGCGCGCAATGGCGAGCGCTACCAGTTCAACCTCATTGATACCCCCGGGCATGTGGACTTCTCGTACGAAGTGAGCCGCTCGCTCGCCGCCTGCGAGGGCGCGCTGCTGGTGGTGGATGCCTCGCAGGGCGTCGAGGCGCAGAGCGTGGCCAACTGCTACACCGCCATTGATCTCAACCTGGAAGTGATGACGGTCCTGAACAAGATCGACCTTCAGAACGCCGAGCCTGAGCGCGTCGTTAAAGAGATCGAAGAAATCATCGGCGTGCCCGCCGAAGACGCCATCCGTATCAGTGCCAAGACCGGCCTCAACGTGCTGGACGTGCTGGAGGAAGTGACCACCCGGTTGCCGCCCCCCAAGGGCGACCCCAACGGCAAGCTGCAGGCACTGATCGCCGACAGCTGGTTCGACAACTATCTGGGTGTGGTCTCGCAGGTGCGCGTCATGCACGGCACCGTGCGCAAGGGCCAGAAGATTCGCGTGATGTCGACCGGCCGCGACCACGAAATCACCATGATTGCCGTCAACACGCCCAAGCGCGTGTTCAAGGACGTGCTCGAATGTGGTGAGGTGGGCCTGATCGTCGCCAACATCAAGGACATCTTCGGTGCGCCTGTGGGCGACACCATCACGCTCGCCGGCAACCCCTGCGATGAGGCTCTGCCGGGTTTCAAGGAAGTGCAGCCGCGCGTGTTCGCCGGCATGTTCCCGGTGGACGCCGACGACTTCGAAGATTTCCGCGAGAGCCTGCAGAAGTTGCGCTTGAACGACTCCGCCCT
Organism: uncultured Sinobacteraceae bacterium; assembly: GCA_947085665.1. Classification (GTDB taxonomy): domain Bacteria; phylum Pseudomonadota; class Gammaproteobacteria; order Nevskiales; family Nevskiaceae; genus Stagnimonas. The sequence continues at coordinate 2,754 of CAMTXV010000225.1, forward strand.
GCGCTTCGAACCCGAGAACTCTTCGGCCCTCGGCTTCGGGTTCCGCATTGGTTTTCTGGGCCTATTGCACATGGAAATCGTGCAGGAGCGTCTGGAGCGCGAGTACAACCTCAACCTCATCACCACCGCGCCTAGCGTGATCTACGAAGTGCTCACCTCGATGGGTGAGACGATCAAGATCGACAACCCCAGCGAGTTGCCGGAGCCGGGTTCCATCGACGAGGTGCGCGAGCCCATCATCACCGCCCGTGTGCTCATGCCCAACGAGTACGTTGGCAAGGTGATGCAGCTGTGCATGGAGAAGCGCGGCGTTCAGAAGAACCTGCGCCATGTGGGCAATCAGGTGCAGATGGAAGTGGAGATGCCGATGGCCGAAGTCGTCACCGACTTCTTCGACCGTCTCAAGTCCGTCAGCCGTGGCTTTGCTTCATTCGAGTACGAGTTCGTACGTTTCCAGGCCGCCGATGTGGTGAAGCTCGACGTGCTGGTGAACGGCGACAAGGTGGATGCGCTGGCCTCCATCGTGCACCGCGACAACAGCTACAACCGTGGCCGCGACCTCTGCGAGCGCATGCAGGAAGTCATCCACCGCCAGATGTTCGACGTGGCCATTCAGGCCGCCATCGGCAGCAAGATCATCTCCCGCAGCACCGTGAAAGCCCTGCGCAAAGACGTGACCGCCAAGTGCTACGGCGGCGATGCCTCTCGCAAGAAGAAGCTCCTCGAGAAGCAGAAAGAGGGCAAGAAGCGCATGAAGCAGGTGGGCAGCGTCGAAATTCCGCAGGAAGCCTTCCTTGCCGTGCTCGGCATGGACCGCAAGTAGAGATCAACAGAGACGCTCATGGGCAATTTCTTCACCCACCTCGGCACCGACTTCGCCTCGATTCTGTTCGTGCTCACGCTCTTCACCGGCACGCTCTGGACCTTGGACCGTCTCTGGCTGGAACGCCGCCGCAAGGCTGCTGCCGGCGGTGGTGAACCGGCCAAGGCCAACTGGTTGGTGGACTTCGGCCGCCAGTTCTTTCCGGTAATCGTCGCGGTGTTCCTGCTGCGCTCGTTTCTGGTGGAACCCTTCCGCATTCCTTCGGGCTCGATGATTCCCACCCTGCGTGTCGGCGATTTCATTCTGGTCAACCGCTTTGCCTATGGTCTGCGCTGCCCCATTGGCGACTGCAAGATTCTGGCCCTGGGCGAGCCCAAGCGCGGCGAAGTCATCGTGTTCCGCTACCCGGTGGACCCGCGCCAGGATTTCATCAAGCGTGTGGTGGGTCTGCCGGGTGACACCGTGCGCTATGTGGGCAAGCAGCTCACCGTCAATGGCGAGCTCATGGCGCAAGACACCATCGGCCCCTTCCTGGGCCAGCGCAATGTGGAAGCAACCGAGCAGCTGGGCGGTACGCCGCACCACATCCTCACCAACCCGGATCGCCCGGCACAGGACTTCGAGTTCACCGTGCCTGCCGGCCAGTACTTCATGATGGGCGACAACCGTGACGGCAGCAGCGATAGCCGCTTCTGGGGCACGGTGCCCGAGGCTTACCTCAAGGGCCGCGCCTTCTTCGTGTGGATGAGCTGGGACTCCGAGGCGATGCGCCCGGTGTGGTCCCGCATCGGCCATGGCATCCAGTAACATCCGGCCCTGTCAGCCTCGTCCACCGTTGTTGTGAGCCCAGGGAGCCGCACCATGCAATCAAAGCGCCGTCAGCAAGGCTTTTTCAAGCTGTTTTTCATTTTTGGCTCTATCGCCTTCGTGGCCACCGTGGGCATCAAGCTGTTCCCGCTCTATGCCAACCAGCTCAAGCTGGACCGCGCCGTGAAGCAGGTGGCCACCGAAGGCTCGATTGATCCTCTCGCGGTGCGCAACTCGCTGCAGCGCCGCTGGGATATCGAAGACATCACGCAGATCCTGCCCAAGGACATCAAGATTGAGCGCAATGGCAGCGGTGGTGGCGCGCTGATGTATGACTACGAGGCCCGCACCCACCTCTTCTACAACGTGGACCTGGTGCTGAAGTTCGACGGCAGTGCGCCGGTCAAGGGTTTCTAGGGCTGCTAATGACCGATGCCCTGCGCGCGCTGCAACAGGCGCTGCGCTACCGTTTCAACAACACCGCACTGCTGGAACAGGCGCTCACGCACCGCAGCGCCGGCGGGCTGCACTACGAGCGGCTCGAGTACCTCGGCGATGGCCTGCTGAATTTCGTGATTGGCGAGGCCGCCTACACACAATGGCCGAAGGCGCCGGAGGGCGATCTCTCTCGTCTGCGCGCCAGTCTGGTCTGCGAAGAAATGCTGGCCAAGCTCGGCAAGGGTCTGGGCCTTTCAGAGCACCTGCGCATGGGCAGCGGCGAGCTGAAAAGTGGCGGCTATCGGCGCGAGTCGATTCTGGCCGATGCACTGGAAGCCCTGGTGGGTGCCATCTATCTCGATGGCGGCTTTGCCCCCGCGCGCGAGACGGTCTTGCATCTGTTTGCCGCCGAGCTCACCACGCTGCCCGAGCCGGAGACGCTGAAGGATTCAAAAACCCGGTTGCAGGAGTATTTGCAGTCCGATGGTCGTCCGCTGCCGGAGTACCGGGTGCTCAGCGAACACGGGCCGCCGCACCGTCGTATTTTCCAGGTGGCCTGCCGCCTGCCAGATGCCCTGCTCGAAACCGAGTCCGGCGGCACCAGCCGCAAGCAGGCCGAGCAGGACGCGGCCAGATTGATGTTCGAAAAACTCATCAGCAACAAATCGAAAGGAACTACAAATGCGTAGCGGAATGGTGGCGGTGGTCGGAAGGCCGAATGTTGGTAAATCCACGCTGATGAATGCGCTGGTGGGGCGCAAGATCTCCATCGTCAGCCACAAGCCGCAGACCACGCGCCATCGCATCCAGGGTGTGCTGCATGACGACCGCGGGCAGGTGGTGTTCGTCGATACGCCCGGCTTGCACCTGAAGGCCAACCGCGCCCTCAACAAGGTGATGAATGATGCCGCCGCAGGCGCCATGCACGGCGTTGATCTCATCGTCTGGGTGGTGGAAACCGGCTACTACAACGAGGAAGACGCCGCCGTGCTGGAGCGCCTGAAACTTGAAGGCACGCCGGTAGGCCTGGTGGTGAACAAGGTCGACAAGTACGAAGACAAGGAGAAGCTCCTACCGGAGCTGGAAAAGCTCACCGCGATGATGGAGTTCGCCTTCGTGGTACCGGTGTCGGCGCACAAGAAAGACAACCTTGAATCGCTGAAGAACGCACTGTTCTCGAAGCTGCCCGAGGGCGAGCCGCTGTACCCCGAAGACATGATCATGGGCCACGACGTGCCCTTTGCCGCCGCCGAGATCATCCGCGAGAAGCTCATCCGCAATCTGCATCAGGAGATGCCGTACGCCACCAGCGTGGAGATTGAAGCCTACGAGCGCGAGGCCATGATGGACCGCATCAGCGCGATCATCTGGGTGGAGCGCGAGGGCCAGAAGGCCATCGTTATCGGCAACGGCGGCGAAACCCTCAAGCTCATCGGCAGCAATGCCCGCCGCGACATCGAGCGCGCCGTGGGCCGCAAGGTATTCCTCAAACTCTGGTGCAAGGTGAAGGAAAACTGGAGCGATGATCCCAAGGCGCTCGCGAAATTCGGCTACTGAGTAGCGCCCGATGCAGCGGCAGCGTGTCGAACTGGCACCCGCCTATGTGCTGCACGCCCGGCCCTTCGGCGACACCAGCCTGCTGGTGGAGGTGTTCACCGCCAGCCATGGCCGGGTCGGGCTCGTCGCCAAGGGTGCGCGCGCGCCGAAGTACCGCAAGCGGGTGCTGCTGCAGGTGCTGCAACCGCTGTTTGTTTCCTGGCGGGAGAGTGGTGAGCTGGGCACGCTCACGGCGGTGGAGGCGGCTTCAGCCCCCATTGCACTGGCGGGCGAAAACCTCTTCTACGCCTGGTATGCCAACGAACTGCTGATGAAGCTGTTGCCGCGCGGCGAAGACCGCGCTGCGTTGTTTGTGGCCTACGCCAATCTGCTGCCGCGTTTGGTGGATGACCCCGAAGCCGGCCTGCGCACCTTCGAGTGCGCGCTGCTGCACGAGCTGGGCGTGGGTCTGGGGCTGGATGAAGAACTTGATGCTGCCGCGCGCTACATCCACCTCACCGGGCAGGGGCTGCACCGCGCAGCGCCCCACGAGCCCGGCAGCATTGCCGGCGCCACGCTCATCACCCTGCGCGACGACACGCCCTACACCGACACCGCCAGACTCGAAGCCCGCCACCTGTTGCGCAGCGTGCTGCGCGACCTCTTGGGTGGGCGCAGCCTCGAGAGCGCGCAGCTGCTCAGGGAGTTGCGGGCCTTGCCCTGAGGGGGCGTCGCGCTAGCGGTCGGTTCGGCGCGTTGTCGTGCTATCGGCCCTTGAAGACGGGCTTGCGCTTTTCGGTGAACGATTTCAGTCCTTCGCGCGCATCCTCGGTTGCGGCCACCCGAGCGAGCGCCTGCGATTCGAGTTCGAGCTGCGTTTCCAGTGGTTGGTCCTGCACCGACAGCAGCAGACGACGGACCTCGCCGTAGGCCTTGGTTGGCCCAGCGGCAAATTTCGCGGCGATCGCTTCGGCCTGTTCCAGCAACTGGTCCGCAGGCACCACTTCGTCAACCAGGCCGGCAGCCAGTGCGGCGGCGGCGTCGAGCATCAGGTTCCGCAGCAGGAAGTTACGCGCGCGAGCCAGACCCATGCGGCGGGAGAACATCACGGTGGCGCTGGCATCGGTGCTGTAGCCAATCCCGGTATAGGCCGCAGCCCAGCGTGCGTTGTCGGCACAAACGACCACATCGCAGCCAGCAGCAAAGGCGGCTGAACCGCCGGCACAGAAACCCTGCACGGCGACCACCATCGGGGCATCCATACGCTGCAGGCGGGAAATGGCGCTGTGAATCGTCGTGGTCATCCGCTTGATCTCGGATGGCAGGGCATCTCCCTGCGCCACGAAATGCGCGATGTCGCCACCGAATCCAAAGTTCTTGCCTTCGGCAGTGACCAGCACCACGCGCACATCCTGCCGGCACGACAGTTCGATGGCGCAGTCGCTCAGCTCGTCGCAGAAGCGGCGGTGGATGGGATTGCCCTTCTCTCCATCGGTGAAGTGCAGCCGGGCGATACCGCTCTCAACGGTTAGAGCAATGCATTTTTCAGACATGGATTCTCTCGTGTGAAGGATTCAGGAGCTGCACTTTCAACGTCTCCACTTTCAGCGCATCGCTGAAGCAAGCGAGCTGACCGTGGGCGCAGACGGATCGGTGCTGACATCGGACTTTTCATGCAATGGAAGCGATCAACTGGTGTCGGGCGATTGACACGACACTGGTCGAGGCTTTGTTGATGGTGTCAGAGTAGCATGCTAGTGTGCCAATGCACTCGCAATCCTCATTCTGGAGTCCTTATGCAGAACCAGTACGACGCAATCATCATCGGCAGCGGTATCGGCGGCGGCGGTGTGGGCACTCTGCTCGCACATGCGGGCTGGAAGGTGCTGGTGCTCGAAAAGAACAAGCTGATCGGCGGCCGCTGCATTTCCTACGATCGCTCCGGCTGCGTGATGGACCTCGGCTGGCATTTCTACTGCCTGGGCAAGGTCGGCCCCTTGCAGGAAATTCTCAACCGCGTTGGCCTGCCAGACAGCATTCCGTGGAATGACTTGAACGGCACCTCGTACATCCAGATCGGCAAGGTCGCGAAAAAGTATTCGAAGCAGTCCATGTACGAGGCGGCAGCCGAAGAGGAGCAGGAAAACTTCAAGGCCCTGTTCCGCGCCGTGTTCACCATCACCGACGCAGAGCTGGACAAGCTCTGGTACACGCCGGTCTGCGACTGGGTGCAGACCTTCACCAAGGACAAGATGGCGAACACGCTGATCGAAAGTTTCGTCTCGCAGTATTTCTGCGTGCCGTCGGACGAGGCCAGCGCCACCGAGTTCATCCGCGCCTTCCGCGATGTGATGGCCAACCGCGCCACCTCGTATCCCTCGGGCGGCAACTACTCGGTGCCGGCGGCCTACATCGAAGCAATCAAGCAGTTTGGCGGAGCGGTCAAGACGGACACCCCGGTGGAGAAGATCCTGGTCGAGAACGGCGCAGCAGTTGGTGTGCGCACCGAAGCGGGCGAAGAGTTCCGCGCCCCGGTGGTCATCAGCAACGCCGATCTCAAGCTCAGCGTGCTGACGCTGGCGGGCGAAGAGCACTTCCCCAAGGACTACATCGAGAAGGTCAAGGGCCTGACCTATTCCTGCCACGGCGTGATGCTGCGCGTGCTGCTGTCCGAAAAGGTCACCAGCAAGCAGGTGGTGATCTACATCCCGGACGACCAGTCGCCGCCGTGCAAGATCACCGACGAGATGAAGGCCGGCAAGGTGCCGCACCTCATCGGCGGCTGCTTCGGCTCGCCGACTGAGTTCGATCCCAAGCTGGCACCGGAAGGCAAGCAGATGATCACCTCGCTGCACGCCTGCCCGGAGAACATCCGCGACAACATCGACGAATGGCGCGAATCGCTGATGCGCTCGTTCTACGAGGTGTATCCAGAAGCGCATGGCAAGGTCGAGAAGGTCTGGGTCGATCCGCCTTCCCTGATCAAGGGCATGGCGGGTGAAACCGGCGCGATCATCGGCATCGGTCAGACCATCCACCAGGTGCATGAAAAGCGTCCTTCCGTGGTGAGTCCGCTCAAGGGCCTGTACTTCGCGTCCAGCGAAGCCGGCGGTCACGGCATTGGCACCGAGCTTGCGGCCACCAGTGCGCTGGAACTGTTTGCGAAGCTGGAGAAAGTGACGCCCGCCTCGAAGCAGCGCGAGCCGGCGCTGGCTTGATGGCCACAGCGTCAGGCTGCTAACCCCACCATGAGCACCGCGAACCCGCCAACGCCGAAGCGCAAGGCCAAGGCGGTTGTTGCGAGCGTCGCAGCAGTCCCTGTCGACACGCGCCCCGAACTCGGCCGCGCCTTCGGCAGCGGCTGGAGTCGCAGCATGGTCAAGGGCGTGCGCGCCAACGATCTCGCCGGCAAGGCCGGCGAGATTGCGGGCGAGCTGGAAGAGCGGCTGGTGCGCGGCCACTACCGCTTTGGCGAAACACTGTCGATCTACACGCTGGCCGAACAGTTCGATGCCAGCCGCCAGCCGGTGGCCGCGGCGGTGCTGTATCTGCGCAGCGTCGGCTATCTCGACATCATTCCGCAGGTGGGCTGCCGCGTTGTCTCGCCCACACCGCAGGAGGTGCTCGACTTCTATGTATTGGTATCCAAAACCGAAGCCGTGATTTCGCGCTTCGCCGCCGAGCGCCATGTGGGCCATGAAGCGCAGGACCTGCTCGCCATGGCCGAGGAGCTGGCGGCCATTCCGTTTCAGTCGAGCTACGACCGCCTCGCCATGGCCGATGGCATCTCCATGTTCCACGAGCGCATCAGCGCCATGGCGCGTTCGCAGTTGCTGGTGGAACGCATCAGCAACCTCAGACGCATTTTCCGCTTCTATCTGAGCCAGGGCCGCACCCGTCCTGATCCGGTGAGTGGCCCGCCGGCGCGCATGAATACGCTGCGCATCGAGCTGGCCCGTTCAATCCTCGCCAGAAACGGCGCTGACGCCGAGCGCCGCACCGACGACTACATCCTTCACGACATCGACGACTGGGCAAGAGTCGTCTGAAGTTCCACTCACCGTCACTTCAAGCGATCAACGCCATGGCCTATCAATCCATCTACCGGCAAGACCTCTTCTCCAATCAGGTCGTCGTCCTCACCGGCGCCGGCAGCGGCATCGGGCGTTGCACGGCGCATGAGCTGGCTTCGCTGGGTGCAACGGTGGCGCTGGTGGGCCGCGATCTCGACAAGCTCGGCGTCGTCAAAGCTGAAATCGAAGACACCGGCATTGGCAGCGAGCGCGTCACCGTGCACGCCTGCGATATCCGCAAGGAAGAACAGGTGATTGCCATGGTCGATGAGATCCTGGCGCGGCATGGACGCATCGATGCACTGGTGAACAACGCCGGCGGCCAGTACCGGCAGCCGCTGGACGAGATCAGCAGCAAGGGCTTCGAAGCCGTGGTGCGCCTGAACCTGTTCGGTGGCTTCATGGTGATGCGCGAGGTCTACAACCGCTGGATGAAGCAGCACGGCGGCGCCATCGTGAACATGATCGCGGACATCTGGGGCGGCTGGTTTCAGTACGGCCACTCGGGTGCGGCGCGCGGTGGCATGTGGACCTTGAGCGAGACCGCCGCCTCCGAATGGGCCCACTCCGGTGTGCGCGTCAACTGCGTTGCCCCCGGCGGTATTGCCAGCAGCGGCTTCGACACCTACGAGCCCGATGTGCAGGCCGACATCCTGAAGTATCCCGCCTCGGTGCCCGCACAGCGCTATGGCAATGTGGCCGAGGTATCAGCAGCCATCACCTATCTGCTGTCGCCGGCGGCGGGCTACATCACGGGTTCCTGCATCCGCATTGATGGCGGCGCACCCAATGCGCGGCCCTGGAATCCACCGGCGCCGATGTCTCCTGGGCTTTCGAACGACAAGTCGCGAGCGTTCACGGCCTTTCATCTCGACACACCGCCGAAGCTCTTGACCGAGGGCGTGAAGAAGCAGTCTTCTCGCGGCTGAGCGCTCCAAGAAACGTCAGTCGATTCGCGGCGCGCTCACGCCCAGCAACTCGTCCACAAAAAAGGGGAGCCGCGATACGGCTCCCCTGAATGTGCAGCGTGCGAAAACCGTAATTAGAACGTGACCACCGGAATCGGCGAGTTGCAGTACTGGTAAGGGTCTGCGGCCGGGGCCGCCAGCCAGGTTTCGCTGCCGATGTTGAGGAAATCCCAGTAGACCTTGCGGGTCTGTATCTGGGCGTTCATGGCGATGCAATAGGGCTGCGTCTTCGCGCGCGGCGTGTCACCCGTGGCGGCGCGCGGCACGATGCCAAGCTGCTTGAGCGACTCGCTCACCACATCGCCGTACTCGGGCGAGATCACGCCCCAGCCCGCCATGAGGAAGCCCACCTGCGGAATCACCGGCGCCGAGAAGAAATCGAAGATGCCGTTGATGGGATCGTACTGATCCACTGGCGGCAGCCAGGCGGCCTCTTCCATCACGCGGCGCAGCTGCCAGTTGCTGAGGCTTGCGGGCATGCCGTTGAGGCTGCCCTGGGCCAGCAGCGGTGCGGCACCGGCAGGCTTCACGATGCCGCCGGCATGGCCGAACTTGCGGCGCACCTCCAGCAGAATCTTGGAGGCCGTGCCGGCGGTGCGCGGCGTGGCAAAGCTGGTACCGGCGGTGAACTCGTTGTAGCTGTCTTCGCAGGCCATGCAGTACGGCAGCACCTGGGTGAAGTCGGCGAGGAAGTCCGGCAGCGAGCCCGAGAGCAGGCTGCGGCCAAAGCCGGCGTCCTGCGGCTCGCCCGTCACATAGTTGTAGTCGGCTTCATCGAAGCCCGCCACGCCAATGCTCCACCAGGGACCGCAGGTGCCATCGGCATAGGCCGGGGCCGGCGAGTTGTCGCAGGCGCCAAAGTGCAGCTTGCCGTGCAGCATCGTGCCGGTATACGACATGGCGATGTGGCCCGGCAGCGGCAGACTGCCCGGCGTGCCGTAGCTGGTGCTGATGAAGTCCACGGCCGGGTGGGTCATGGCGTATTCCTCGGCCGCGTCGTTCACGCCTTCGAGGAACAGCAGCACGGCCTCGGGGTTGGCCTTCAGCACGGCAGCGCCGGTGCCCACGCCGTGGGTGTCTTCCTCATCGTTGGGCAGATACTTGGGCGCTGCGGTATCGAAGCTCTTCGCCAGCACATTGGTGCCCTTGAACCACACCACATCGCAGCTGGCGGCGCGCGTCCACAGGGCGGTGTCGGCGGCGTAGTCGGTGGCAAAGTTGCCGGTGCGGGTGAGTTGCAGCTGGCAGGCCTCGCCCACGTTGAACTCGGCCAGCACCGCAGGCGTCACGCTCGAAGGAGCTGCGCCCTCGGGGTAGATCGGGCTGCCGGCGTTGAAGAACACGTGGTACGGATTGATGCCGGAGTCGATGACGGCCACCACCACCCTCGCTGCGGTGTTGCCGGCTGCAGGCGGCGGCGTGACCACGCCGTCGGGCGTGCTGTCGCAGACATTGCCCTGCCCATCGCCGTCGTTGTCCAGCTGATCCGCATTGGCGACGGCTGGGCAGTTGTCGCTGCTGTTGGCGACGCCGTCACCGTCGTCATCCGCGGGCGGCGGCGGCGGTGGCTCTTCGCCACTGCTCGGCTCGAACGACTCAGCCGGCAGCAGCAACGTGCCGGAACCCGCGGGGCGGGTGACGAATACCTTGAGCGTGTAGGGCGTCTGCGCGTTCAGCAGGAACTCGCTGACATCGGCGCGATAGTTGCCGCTGGCCGGATTGCTGATGACCAGCTCCTGAAAGTTGGTGCCCAGGTCAGAAGACGAGCCGAGCGCAGTGCCCGCCGGGCCGAACAGATCCAGTTGCAGCGACTCCGCCATGCTCGACCATTCCAGCCGCAGCCGCAGGCTGGTGTAGCCGCCATCCACCACCGGCAGGCGGAACTCGTGGCGGTGCGGGGCAGTGACGCCCTGGCCGGTGGTGGGGTCGGTTTCGGCAGGGCAGCCGCTGCACAGCACACCCAGATACAAACCGGCGCTGTCGCTGAAGGTCTTCACCTCGGTTTCCTGCCCGCCCACCAGAGACACCGGCGGCTTGGCCACGCTGGTGGGTTTGGGTTGGTTCAGCACCTTGGCGACTGCACCGAGCGCGTCGATGTAGCCGGCACCGGCTTCCCACTCTGCGTAGGCGCTGCCATCGGCCTTCTTCATCGGCCTGGCAGTGCTGCGGATGATCTCGCGCACCTGGGCGAAGGTGAGTTCAGGCTTGGCTTCCAGCAGCATGGCGACCACGCCCGCGACATGCGGTGCGGCCATCGAGGTGCCGGAGATCGTCGAGTAATACGGTGCGAACTCGGCATCTGGCAGGGTGGTGCTGGTCGCGCCGTTGAGG
>CAMTXV010000226.1:0-5971 GCA_947085665.1 uncultured Sinobacteraceae bacterium
CCCGCCCCCTTGCGGGGAGGGGCTGGGGGAGGGGGTCTGCGGCAGCGAGTGCATCACTGCCGTAGAGGTCAAGCTGCTTCGGCAGCGCCACATCGCCCAGCGCGCTCAAGGCCTGCCACAAGGACTGCGCCTGCTCCGCCGCCTGCACCTGCCGTTCGATGTCGCTCGCAATCTCCCGTGCGCCTTCTGCAATCTCGGCGAGGTAGCGCGTGCGATGACCGGGAATCAGCACGGTGGCACGCGGCTCCTTCAGCGAGGTGTCGAGGTCCGGCGTCCACTTCTCGGCTGGGAGTGAGAGCTTCTCGCGCAACAGCCGGCAGAGGTTGGTGAACATCCAGGTCACGCCCGGATCATTGAACTGGCTGGCGATGGTCGGATACACCGGCACGTCTTCGTCTTTCAGTTCGAACTTCACGCGGTTGCGCTTCCATTGCTTGCGTACATCGCGCAGCGCGTCTTCCGCACCGCGACGATCAAACTTGTTGAGCACGATCAGCTCGGCGAAGTCGATCATGTCGATTTTCTCCAACTGGCTGGCCGCGCCGTAGTCGCTGGTCATCACGTAGACGGGGAAGTCCACCAGATCAACGATCTCGCTATCGCTCTGGCCAATGCCGGCGGTTTCGACGATGACCAGGTCATAGCCCTGGCCCTTGAGGGCTGCGATGCAGTCCTTCAGCACGATGTTGATCGCCGCATGCTGGCGGCGCGTGGCCATGCTGCGCATGTAGACGCGCGGCGAGCGCAGGCTGTTCATGCGGATGCGATCACCCAGCAGCGCGCCACCGCTGCGGCGACGGGTGGGGTCTACCGCCAGCACGGCGATGCGCAGGGTGGGGAAGGCTTCGAGGAAGCGCAGCAGCAGTTCATCCACCGCACTCGACTTGCCGGCGCCGCCCGTGCCGGTAAAACCAATCACGGGTGTCTTCGCACCCGCCAGCTGCCACTCCTTGCGCAGCCGTGTCAGCTCGGCGTCGGGGATCAAGCCCTCTTCGATGGAGGACAGCAGCTGCCCGATTGAAATCTCGTCGTCGATGGCGGCCTTGGCCGGCACGCGCGTGCCGACGCGGTGCTGCTCGGCGCGCGCAATCAGGTCGTCGATCATCCCCGTGAGGCCCAGGCGTGCGCCGTCGTTGGGGTGATAGATGTATTCCACACCCTTGGCATGGAGTGCCGCGATTTCCTCCGGCGTGATGGTGCCGCCGCCGCCGCCGAACACGCGGATATGCCCGGCGTTGCGCTCCTTGAGCATGTCCACCATGTAGGCGAAGAACTCGTTGTGGCCGCCCTGATAGCTGGAGAGGCAAATGCCGTCGGCGTCTTCCTGTAGTGCAGCGCGCACAATGTCTTCCACGCTGCGGTTGTGGCCTAAGTGAATCACCTCCGCACCCTTGCTCTGGATCAGGCGGCGCATGACGTTGATGGCGGCATCGTGGCCATCGAACAGGCTGGCGGCGGTGATGAAGCGCAGCGGCGTGGCGTCAGTGGCCGAGCCCTGCGGGGCCAGGTCGGGTGCGGCTTGAGTCATGTCTTCTCCGGTACGTTTTTGGTCTGCCCCATTGTGCCAGTGGAGGCTTTGCATCACGGGTAAGCCAGAGTTTTGGCACTCATGTTGCTTTGCGGTTTGACATCAGCCGGCAGGAAGCCGGCCACGATTTTTCCAGCCATCGAGTCAAGCCCGTGACGGAGTCTCTGCGTGCTGTGCTGAAGTGCCTGCTGTTTTCTGCTGCCCTGCTGCCCGCCACGGTGCTGGCGCAAGCGCCTGCCGGCCCCATGCTGGTGCCGGGCGCGAATATCAGTGCCGGCGATACCGCCTGGATGCTCATGGCCACCGTACTGGTGTTGCTGATGACCATCCCCGGCCTGGCGCTCTTCTACGCCGGCATGGTGCGCAAAAAGAACGTGCTCTCCACCGCCTTGCAGAGCTTCGCGATCTGCGGGCTGGTCACCCTCATCTGGGTGGTGGTGGGCTACAGCCTGGCCTTCACGCCAGGCTCGCAGTTTCTCGGCGGCTTCGACCGCCTGCTGCTCGATGGCCTCGCCTACATCAAGGCCACCGGCGAGCTCACGGTGAGCCATCTGGCGCCGACCATCCCGGAGTCGGTGTATGTGATGTTCCAGCTCAGCTTCGCCATCATCACCCCCGCACTCATCACCGGCGCCTTCGCCGAGCGCATGAAGTTCAAGTCCATGCTGCTGTTCATGGTGTTCTGGACGCTCTTCGTCTACGTGCCGGTTGCCCACTGGGTGTGGGAGCCCACGGGCTGGCTCGCCAAGCTGGGCGTGCTCGACTTCGCCGGCGGCACCGTGGTGCACATCAACGCCGGTGCGGCGGGGCTGGTCTGCGCCTTCATGCTGGGCGCGCGCAGCGGTTATGGCCGCGAGGCCTTCATTCCCTACAACCTCACCTTCACCCTCATTGGCGCCTCACTGCTCTGGGTGGGCTGGTTCGGCTTCAACGCCGGCTCTGCCGCCGCCGCCGATGGCCGTGCCGGCATGGCCATGCTGGTGACACAGATTGGTGCCGCCGCGGCCTCGATGACCTGGCTGGCCGTGGAATGGCTGCGTCGCGGCAAGGGCAGCCTGCTGGGAGCCTGCTCGGGCGCAGTAGCAGGTCTGGTGGCCATCACCCCGGCGTCGGGTTTTGTGGACGTGCCGGGCGCGCTCGCCATTGGCGCGGCCGCCGGGGCGCTCTGCTACTGGGGCGCCACGGGCCTCAAGTGGGCGATGGGTGCCGATGACACGCTGGATGTTTTCGGCATTCACGCCGTCGGCGGACTCACGGGAGCGGTGCTGACGGGCGTGTTTGCCGATGCGGCCATTGGCGGCGTCAGCGGCAATGCGCTCACCCAGGCACTGGGTGCGCTGGTGGTGCTGCTGTACAGCGCGCTGGTGTCGTTCGTGATTCTGCTGGCCTTGAAGTTCACCGTGGGCCTGCGCGTGTCGCGCGATGACGAAGAGATTGGCCTCGACCTCTCGCAGCACGGCGAGGCAGTGGAGTAGGAGTGTCCATGAGCGAAAGCGAACGGTTTGCCCTGGCGGCAAGGCTGTATTCGGCGCTGAAGCGCAGCAGCGGGCGCGTGATTGACGTGCTCTGGCTGCTGCAGAACGAGGTCTATGCGCAGGAGGTCATCCGCCTCGCGCGTGCGGCAGATGCCGAGTGCAACGAGCTGGCCGCTCGCTTTGAAGCACAGCTGCGCGGCTTGCCAGCGCCCAAGCCCACCCCGGCGGCACACACCAGTACCGGCGCCTTTACCGCCACGGGTGCGCATTACGTGCGCGGTCTGCGTTAGCTCAGCTGGCGCGGAACCCAGAGCGAGCAATCAGGAAGAGCAGCTCACCGCAATGTGGCGCAAGTGGGGTGGTGGTTCGGCGGCATAGGCCTCGGCGCCGGCTTGCTCCGTAAACGGCTGCGCCAGCACCCGGCGTAGCACATCGATGCCGCTGGCATCACCGGCCTGGGCCTGCTCGATCACGGCTTGCGCGAGATGATTGCGCAGCACATAGAGCGGGTTCACCGCATCCATCCGCAGGGCGCGCTCGCTGTCCACGGAGTGCTCCTGCACCAGCCGCGCGCGGTAGTCATTGATCCAGGCGTCGTAGCCCACGGGGTCGGCGGAGTGGTCGCGGCCCGCATGAGGCCTGCTGTCTTGGCTGGCCACCGACGACAGCCGGCGGAAGCTCAGCGTGAAATCCGCGCGCGTGCGGTGCAGCAGGGTGAGCCAGCGATTGATGAGCGTGGGGTCGTCATCCTGCGCCGTGGCGAGGCCCAGCTTGGCGCGCCAGAGACGCACCGATTCGGCGGCATAGGCAGGGCCGTAGCCATCCAGAATGGCGGTGCCTTGTTCCACCGCCGCCTCGCTCACGGCATTCAGCAGCGGCAGGCAGGCGTTGAGCAGCTGCGCGCAGTTCCATTGGCCCACCTGCGGCTGCTGCTGGTAGGCGTAACGACCGGAGTCGTCGCTGTGGTTGCAGATGTGGTTGGCATCGAAGCCGTCGATGAACCCGAAGGGGCCGTAGTCGAGCGTGAGGCCGAGGATGCTGAAGTTGTCGGTGTTCATCACGCCGTGGCAGAAGCCCACGGACTGCCACTGCGCCATGAGTTGTGCCGTGCGCTGCACCACCTCGCCGAGCCAGCCTGCATAGTCACCCATGAAGCGGGGGTAGTGCCGCGCAATCACGGCATCGGCCAGCCCGCGCAGGCCTGCGTGATCATCGAGATGCGCCAGCCACTCGAAGTGGCCAAAGCGAATGAAGCTGGGCGCGATGCGGGTGACGACGGCAGCGGTTTCCACCGTTTCGCGCCGCACCGCGAGGGATGAACCCACCAGTGCCAGCGCACGGGTGGTGGGTAGCCCCAAGCCCTGCATCGCCTCGCTGCACAGGTATTCGCGAATGGAGGAGCGCAGCACCGCGCGGCCATCACCGCCGCGCGAGAAGGGCGTGCGGCCCGCGCCCTTGAGCTGCACCTCCAGCCCTGCGCCGGGGCCGAGCCGCCCCAGACTCAGTGCGCGGCCATCGCCCAGGCGACCGGCCCACTGGCCGAATTGATGACCGCCATACGCGGTGGCGGTGGGCGTCATCCCCTCTGGTGCGGCATTGCCGGCCAGTACGGCGAGTAGCGCGGGGTCCTCGCGGTCTGCGTGGCTCAGCCCGAGCAGGGCTGCCGTGGATTCGCTGAATGCCAGCCACTCTGGCGAAGGCAGGGGGCTGGCCGGCACGGCAGGGCTGAGAGCGGCCGGTAGCCCGTTGTCTACCGGCTGCCAGCGCGGGGCAGTGTGGGTCTTCACGAGACGGCGATCCGGCATTGGTTCTTGCCGCCGCGCTTTGCGGCATACATGGCGGTGTCGGCGAGGTGCAGCAGGGCTTCGCGATCCTGCGCCTGGTCGGGGAACAGCGCCACGCCGATGCTGCCGCCCACCTGTGCGCTCACGGCCACGCCGTCCTTCTCCAGCGTGAAGGGCGTGCTGAGCCGCTGGCAGAGTTGCTGGCCGATCTGCTGCGCTTCAATTGCATCCCCGGCTTGTTCAAGCACGATGGCGAACTCGTCGCCACCCAACCGCGCTACGGTATCGCTGCGGCGCACGCCTTCCAGCAAGCGGCTGGCAATCTGTTTCAGCAGCTGGTCGCCGGCATCGTGGCCGTGGCTGTCGTTCACGGCCTTGAAGCCATCGATGTCGACATACATCAGCGCGAAGCAGCGGCCATTGCGGCGGGTGCGGTCGATGGCGGTTTCGAGCCGGTCGGTGAACAGCAGGCGATTGGCGAGGCCAGTCAGCACGTCGTGGTGTGCCAGATGCTGCACCTCGCGCTTGGCATCCAGCAGCTGGCGGTTGAGGTCGAACTGCTGTTCGAGTGCATTTTGCAGCGCGAGCTTGCTGCGGTACAGCTCCAGGAACACCCGCACTTTCGAGAGCAGAATCTGGTCGTTGATGGGCTTGGCGATGTAGTCCACCGCGCCGGAGTGATAGCCCTTCAGCCGATGCAGATCATCACCGTAGGCGGCGGTGACGAAGATGATGGGGGTCTGCCGGGTGGTGATTTCCTCCTGCAGCAGCGAGGCCACTTCGAAGCCATCCATCTCCGGCATGTTGACGTCGAGCAGAATCAGCGCGAAGTCGTGATCGAGACAGGCGCTCAGCGCGGCGGCCCCACTGGCCACTTCCACCAGCTCCACTTCCATTTTGGCGAGCAGCCGGCGCATCACCAGCAGATTGGCGGGGGTGTCGTCGACGACGAGAATCTTGGGCAAGGTGGCGGTGATCATGGGCAGCACAGGCGATTGAGAAAGGGGGCGATGTCGGTGAGCGGCAGTACCGCGTCGGCCCCGGCAATGCGCAGGGCGGCCTCGGGCATGGCACTCGCAACGCTGGTGCCAGGCTCCTGAACGAGCGCGAAGCCGCCTTGGATGCGGATGGCCTTCAAACCCAGCGAGATCGGAAGAGCGTCGTGTAGGGAAAGAGTGTGGCTC
>CAMTXV010000227.1:0-5811 GCA_947085665.1 uncultured Sinobacteraceae bacterium
CCGCGTTCCGCGTTCCGCGTTCCGCGTTCCGCGTTCCGCGTTCCGCGTTCCGCGTTCCGCGTTCGCAGAAGCTGTCATCGCGTCTGCAAGCACCCGCCGATTGAATGTCTGCCGAATGCTGTTGGTGGTGATTAGCCCAAAGCGTCGCAGCGCACCTGTGCGCGTGAGATCAGCCGCGCGCTGCCACCAGTGCATCACGAAGTCGGCACTCTCTGGCACCTCTGGCCAGGCCTTGCGCAGTGCTTCGGCATAGCCATCGCCCAGGGCGCGGCGCAGGGTGCTGGCACCAATGAAGGGTGGATTGCCCACCACGAAATCCGCCTGCGGCCATTCGGCAGGACGTGGGTTGGCAAAGGTTTCAAGCACGGTCTGCGCGGCTTCATCCGGCACGGCTTCGCCCGTCACCGGATGCGGCTTCAAGGTGCGGCCATCCCAGCGGGTGATGGGCTTGCCATGCGCGTCCACGGCGTAACTCATGCCGTCGTGGGCGAGCACGGCGTCGCGGCATTCGATGGTGCGAAAGTCCTTGAGCACAGGCAGTGGCGGGGTGGCGTCGCCCCGGGTGCGAAAGTGCCATTGCAGGTAGCCGATCCACAGCACCAGCTCGGCCAAGGCCGCCGCGCGCGGATTGAGTTCGAGGCCGAGAAACTGATGCGGGTCTACGGTGAGGCCTTCGGTTTCGAGCTTCTGCTGGCCGTCGCTGAGTTCGGCCATCTGGTTGAGCACTTCGCCTTCGAGCCGCTTGAGGTGTTCGAGCGTCACATACAGAAAATTGCCGCTGCCGCAGGCGGGGTCGAGCACGCGCACGTTGCACAGGGCGTGGTGAAAGCGGGTGAGTTCGGCGAGTGCGGCCTTGCGGTTGCCTTCACTTACCAGCGTGAGCGCGGCGGCTTGGGCGTTGGCCCAGTCTTCGCGCAGCGGGGCGATGACGGTGGGCAGCACGAGACGCTCGACATAGGCGCGCGGCGTGTAGTGCGCGCCCAGGGCGTGGCGCTCGGTGGGTGAGAGCGCGCGTTCCAGCAGCGTGCCGATGATGGCGGGTTCGACCTGGCTCCAGTCCTTGCGGGCGGCATCGTGCAAGAGGCCGATCTGCTCGGCGTTGAGCGGCAGCACGTCCGGCTGTTTGAACAGCTTGCCGTTGAAGCGCAGCACATCCTTGCGGATGGCGATGCTGAAGCTGCCGCGATCCATGCTCGTCCACAGCTCGCTCACCAGCGGCACGAACTGCTGCGGGGCTTTGATGAGGCTTTCCAGCAGCTCGGTGAAACTGCGTTTGGGCAGCAGTTGCACGTCTTCGGCGAAGAAGGTGAACAGACAGCGGGTGAGAAACTGCGCGACGAGTTGCGGCGGGTGCTGGCTGGCTTCGAGTGACTTGGCGATCTTGGCCAGCGCATCAGCCACTTCGCGCGTCACCTTGGCACTTTGCCGTGCGGGGTTGAGGCTGGGTGCATCGAGCCACAGGGCCTTGAGGCGGGCTTGAATCTCTGGCCGTTCGAGATCGGCCAGCACGATGCGATGGCTGCGCGGGTCGGGGTAGGGCGTGTAGGTGGCACCCGTCTGCGTGAACTCGCTGTACAGCTCGATGAAGCGGCCGACATCGACCACCACGAGAAACGGCGGGCGGCCCTCGGTGGCGGGGATGTCGCGCGCATATTGCTCGGCCTGTGCGCGGGCGCGCAGGCGGGCGTCGTCGAACCCCTTGGTGTGCGCACCAAAGCGGATCTTCTTGGCTTCGAGGATGAAACTGCCGCGCTTGTAGCAGTCGATGCGGCGCTCGCTCTCAGCACCGTCGCCATGCGTGTGCTGCGCGCGGCGCTCGAACACGTAGCTGTCTTGTTCCGCAATGCCGGTGGCGGGGTTGGGGCGGGGCAGGCCCAGCAGCTCGCAGAGTTCTGTGACGAAGAGCTGCGCGTTGGCCAGCTCGCTGCCGGTGGCGCTTTGCCAGCGGGTGATGAAGGCAGCAGCGCTCATGCGACCCAGTTCTCGACCTTGAGGCCTTTCACGCGCTTGAACTCGCGCTCGTTGTTGGTCACCACGATGAGGCCCGCCGCCTTGGCGTGGGCGGCAATCCACAAATCATTGCCGCCGATGATTTCGCCCTTGGCTTCGAGCGCGGCGCGGATCTGGCCGTAGTGCTCGGCGGCCTCTTCCGGCAGCGGCAGCACGGGCAGCAGCGAGGTGAGTTCTTGCAAGGCATTCAAGGCCTGCGTGCGCTGCTGGCTTTTGGCAGCACCGTATAGCAGTTCGCCATAGGTGATGACCGAGAGCAGGGCTTCGCCGGCCTTCAGTTTCTCGAAGTGCGCCAGCACGGCGGGTGGGCGCTGCTTCTTGATGTAGATGCAGATGTTGGTGTCGAGCAGATAGCGGCCGGCCACTTACAGCCCCTTGCGTTTCTGCGGCGGGGCATCCTGTCGGCCATCGGCCATGAAGTCATCCGGCAGGCTGGCCAGCAGGTCGAATGCCCGTGCCATGCCCTTGGCTTTTTCGCGCAGCACGATCTCGTCGCCGCGCCGGAAGATGTCGACTTCGCTTGCCTTCAGTCGAAACTGCTTGGGTAGGCGCACGGCCTGGCTGTTGCCGGAAGTGAAAACGCGGGCAGTGGACATGGAGGCTCCTGATGTATGCACGTCGGAGTATATCCATCCAGAAGTGATCAACTTCAAGGGGCAGATGATGGGTCGGGGAATGGACGCAAAAAAAAGCCCCGCAGGGAGCGGGGCTTTTTGAATGTCGCCTTGTGACTTCAGACGAAGGCGAAGTGCTCGGGGTCGAGCTTGGTCATCGAGCGGCTGGGCTTGATCATGGAGCTGGCATGGCCCTTCGCGCGCGGCAGGATGTGGTCGAAGTAGAAGCGTGCGGTGGTGAGCTTGGCCTTGTAGAACTCCTTGCTCTCGCTGCCGCCGTTCTTGAGTTTCTCGGCCGCCACCGAGGCCTGCATGGCCCAGAAGTAGGCCATCATCACGTAGCCCGAATACATCAGGAAGTGATGGCTGGCGGTGGCGACCATGTCGCGGTCCTTGCGGGCGGTGAGCATGATGCGCATGGTCAGCACGTTCCACTCCGCGGCGTAGCGCGCCAGCGTGGTGGCGTAAGGGCGCAGCTTGGCGTCGCGCAGGTTGTTGACTGCGAAGTTGGCGATCATGCCGGTGAACTCGCGCACGCACTTGCCGCGCGTGGTGAGCAGCACCTTGCGGCCGAGCAGGTCCAGCGCCTGAATGCCGGTGGTGCCCTCATAGAGCGTGGCGATGCGCGCGTCGCGCGCAATCTGCTCCATGCCGTGCTCCTTGATGTAGCCGTGGCCGCCGAAAATCTGCATGCCGTGGTTGGCGGCCTCAAGACCCATCTCGGTGAGAAAGCCCTTGAGAATGGGCGTGTAGAAGCCGAGCTTGTCGTCCCACTCTTTGTACTTCGCGTTGTTGCCTTCAAGAATGCCGTTGACCATGTGGTCGGCGTACTGGGCGGCGAAGTAGATCATTGCGCGGCCGCCTTCGGCGAAGGCTTTTTGCGTGAGCAGCATGCGGCGCACATCACCGTGGTGGATGATCGCGTCGGCATTTTTCTCCGGCTCCTTCTTGCCCGAGAGCGCACGCATGGAGCGGCGATCCTTCGCGTAGGCCAGCGCATTCTGGTAACTCAGCTCGGCGTGGGCGAGGCCCTGCACGGCGGTGCCGATGCGTGCGGTGTTCATGAAGGTGAACATGGCTTCGAGGCCCTTGTTGGGCTCGCCAATCATCCAGCCGGTGGCGCCATCGAAGTTGAGCACAGCGGTGGCCGAGGCCTTGATGCCCATCTTGTGTTCGAGCGAGGCGCAAATGACACCGTTGCGCGCGCCCAGCGAGCCATCGGCATTGGGAATGACCTTGGGCACGATAAACAGCGAGATGCCGCGCGTGCCCTTGGGCGCATCCGGCAGGCGCGCGAGCACGATGTGCACGATGTTCTCGGTCAGGTCGTGGTCGCCGCTGCTGATGAAGATCTTGGTGCCATAGAGCTTGTGCGTGCCATCGGCTTGAGGCTCGGCCTTGGTGGTGATCTGGCCCAAGTCGGTGCCGCACTGCGGCTCGGTCAGGCACATGGTGCCGGCCCAGCGGCCTTCGGTGAGCGGCGGCAGGTAGAGCGCGTTCTGCTCGGGCGTGGCGTATTGCATGATGGTGTTCATGCAGCCCAGCGAGAGGCCGGGGTACATGGTGAACGGCCAGTTGGCGGTGCCGGTCATCTCGCTCTTCAAGAGGCCCAGGCTCATCGGCAGGCCCTGACCACCAAACTCGGTGGGGTGGCTCAAACCCTGCCAGCCACCGGCAACATACTCGGCGTAGGCCTCCTTGAAGCCGGCGGGTGTGGTGACGACGCCGTCTTTCAGCACGCAGGGCTCATCGCCCTTGGCGAAATAGAGCGGGGCCAGGGTTTCTTCGCAGAAGCGCGCGCATTCTTCGAGGATGGCGTTGACGGTGTCGTTGTCCGCATCCTTGCCATTGGCAAGGCCGGCGTAGTGGGTGGAGTAGTCGAACACCTCGTTCAACAGAAAACGCACGTCGCGCAGCGGGGCTTTGTAGGTGGGCATGGGATTCACTCCTGAAAATGGGTGAACGAGTGTAAATACCGATGTCTACACTTGTCTACTGATTGCCCGGCTTAAATCCTTACAATCACGGCCCCCTAAGCCCGCCAAAGCCTGCTTGCCATGTCCGAGCCGCTCAACAAAAAGTCCAAGACCATCACCGGCGGCATTGCCCGCAGCCCCAACCGCGCCATGCTGCGGGCGGTCGGTTTCGGCGACCACGATTTCCAGAAGCCCATCGTCGGCGTGGCCAACGGCCACTCCACCATGAACCCCTGCAATGCCGGCATTCAGCCCCTGGCCGATGCCGCCTGTGCCGCACTCAAGGGTGCGGGCGCGATGCCGCAGACCTTTGGTTTTCCCACCGTCACCGACGGCATCTCGATGGGCACCGAGGGCATGAAGTTCTCGCTGGTGAGCCGCGAGGTGATTGCCGATGCCATTGAAACCGCCGTGTCGAGCCAGTGCATGGACGGCGTGCTGGTGGTGGGTGGCTGCGACAAGAACATGCCGGGCGCGATGATCGGCATGCTGCGCATGAATATCCCCGGCGTGTTCGTCTATGCCGGCACCATCAAGCCCGGCTACTGGAAGGGCATTCCGCTCACCATCGTCTCGGCCTTCGAAGCCGTGGGTTCGTTCCAGGCCGGCAAGATGGCCGAGGACGATTTCATCGGCATCGAGAAGAACGCCTGCCCCAGCGTGGGTGCCTGCGGCGGCATGTACACCGCCAACACCATGTCGAGCGCCTTCGAGGCCGTGGGCATGAGCCTGCTCGGTTCAAGCCAGATGGCCTCGCCCGATGCCGAGAAGGCCGATAGCTCCGCAGACTCCGCCCGCGTGCTGGTGGAAGCCATCCGCCGCGACATCAAGCCGCGCGATGTGGTCACCCGCAAGGCTATAGAGAACGCCATTGCGCTGGTGATGGCCACGGGCGGTTCCACCAACGCGGTGCTGCACTTTCTCGCCATTGCGCACGCAGCCCAGGTGCCGTTCGCCATTGATGATGTGGAAACCATTCGCCTGCGCACGCCCGTGCTCTGCGATTTAAAGCCCAGCGGCAAGTACGTGGCGGTGGACTTCCACCAGGCCGGCGGCGTGCCGCAGGTGCTGAAGATGCTGCTGGTGAACGGCCTCTTGCACGGCGATGCGCTCACCGTGACCGGTGAAACCATGGCCGAGGCGCTGGCCAGCGTGCCGGATGCGCCGCGCGCTGATCAGGATGTGATTCGCCCCTTCGAGATCGGAAGAGC
>CAMTXV010000228.1:0-6556 GCA_947085665.1 uncultured Sinobacteraceae bacterium
ATCAGCGCACCCGCGCCCAGCAGCGCCAGCAGCAGGCCGCCCAGCGCGCCGCCGCCAAAGCGGCCGTTATCGGCCACCCCTGTCACTGGCCCAGTGACCAGCCCCGAACCGCCACCCACCAGCGTCTTGCCGGTCACGGCCGTGCCCGGACTCACCTGATCAGCCTCGCTGGTCACCGATACCGCCAGCTCGCCAGCGCTGCCGCCGCGCAGCACGAGGTTCTCGGTGTAGGTCTCGCCGGGCGAGAGCTTGGGGATGGACCCGCCCAGCTCGGTCACGCCAGCCTCAGGCCCCATGCTGCAGCCGAAGTCGCAGTCCACCAGCGTGCTGTTGGCGGGCAGCGCAATGGAATAGACGATGTTGGTGGCGTCGATCTTGCCGGTGGCGGGCTGGCTGATGCGCACGGTGACGCTGTAGTCCTCACCCACCTGGGCGCTGGCCGGTGCCACCACCTCCATCGCCAGCTGCGGGCGCATGGTGACGGCATTGAGCGCATCCACACGCCCCCAGCCCGTGATGTTGTTGGGGATGTCGCTCACGCTGGTGCCGCCGCAGGTCTGCACGGTGGTGATGGTCTGCACGGCGCTCAGTTCAACCAGCTTGCGCACATCGTCCACGCGGCCAATCAGACGCGGCTCGGCCGACATCACCAGGGCAATGAGGCCGGCCACGTGCGGGCCCGACATGCTGGTGCCGCTGATGGTGTTGTAGTCGCCGTCGTTCCAGGCCGAGCGGGTGTCCACACCGGGCGCGGTGACGTTGGGCTTCAGGCGCATCGAGGCATCGCTCAGCACAGGTCCGCGGCTGCTGAAGCTGGCCATTTCCTCGTTCACATCGTTCGCGCCCACCGAGAAGGAGGACTCGTACACCGCCAGCGGGAACAACACGGTGGAGCAGTCGCTGCCGTCGTTGCCGGCCGACACCACCTGCACGATGCCAGCGGCCTTGATGGCCTCGTTGACGTCTTCGAGCAGGGGCGGGGCGCAGGCTTCCAGGCAGCCCCAGCTGTTGCTCACCACATCAGGCGCCATGGCGGGATCAGCAGCGTCTGGCTCGCCCGTGGGGTATGGGGCCAGCTGCCATTCCATGCAGTCCATGTAGGTGGGCACGGTACCCACGCCCAGCACGGGGTCGAGCAGCGAGCGGCAGGCCATCCACTGCGCATCGGGGGCCATGCCCACCTGGTTGTCGGCGCCATCGAAACCCACCATGGTGCCGGTGGTGTGGGTGCCGTGGCCGTTGGAATCGCAAGGCACATCGGGGTCGGTGCAGAAGAGATCCGCCGCGCCAAAGGCATTGCGCCAGTGGTAGGCGTGGCTGGCGGTTTGGGTGGCTTCGTCCCAGCCGCGGTAGTTGCGCTTGAGCGCCGGGTGGTCCCACATCACGCCCACGTCGTGGTCGCCCACCACCACGCCCTGGCCGGTAAAGCCGAGCTTCCACACCTCCGGCGCGCGCACCTGCAGCAGGCCGGGCTCGGCGGTATCGCCCAGCGCCTTGGCCACGTAATCAGTGGCCTTGCTGCCGCGCGGTGCGGCACGCCGTGCGATGTACGGCGAGAGCAGATTCAGCTCAGTGGTGATCAGGTAGGCAGCCTGCACATCGGTACGGCCCGCGAGGCTCTGGATGTCCGCCAGGCTGCCACGCGTGGTGATGGCATTGGCCACCCAGTAGGCGCGGTGCGGCAGGCCCCGGCTGTTGAGGGCAGCCAGCAGCGGCGCCTGCGAGGCGGCGGCAGCGGCTTTCAAGGCGGCGACGGTGGCAGCGCCCTTTTCCTTTTTGGTCCTGGCGTTGGCCGTGGCCGTGGCCAGATCAGCCTTGTTGCCCAGCACCAGAACGAAATCGACCTCCGGTGCGGCTTGGGCGGCTGTGAGTAGCGCTGGCTCGATGAGGCCCGCCGTGGCGGCAAAGGGCATAGCAAACAGCGAAGCGGCAGCAACAAGTGCAGCGGCGGCATGGCGAATGGTCATCTTCCCTCTCTCGTTATTGGGTGGCATCGTGCGGGCATAGATGCCCGTCATCGGCTACCGTGGCGCAAAGCACAGAGCGCGCCAGATGCAGCGGCTCATGACACCAACGTGACACACCAACAAGGGTTGACCCATGCAGATTGACAAGACCAAGCCCGTGCTCGTGACCGGCGGCAATGGCTACATCGCGAGCTGGATCGTGAAATACCTGCTGGCCGACGGCCACGACGTGCACGCCACCGTGCGCGACCCGGCCAATACCGCCAAGGTCGGTCATCTGCTGAAGGCCGCCACCGGCGCCAAGGGCAAGCTGACGCTGTTCAAGGCCGACCTGCTGAAGGACGGCGCGTTCGACGAAGCCATGCAGGGCTGCGAGCTGGTCATCCACACCGCTTCGCCCTTCGTCATCAAGGGCCTGAAAGACGCGCAGAAGGAACTGGTGGACCCTGCCGTGATGGGCACCAAGAACGTGCTCGATGCCGCCAACCGGGTGACCAGCGTGAAGCGCGTGGTGCTCACCGCCAGCGTGGTGTCGATTTACGGCGATGCGCAGGACATGACGGACTTAGGCCTCAAGACCTACACCGAGGCGCAGTGGAACACCACCAGCAGCGTCGACCACCAGCCCTACAACTACTCGAAGGTGGCGGCTGAAAAAGTGGGCTGGGATATCGCCAAGGCGCAGAAGCGCTGGGACTTCATCACCATCAACCCCGGCCTGGTGCTGGGCCCTTCGCTCACCACCGCCAGCGATTCCACCAGCCTCTCCACCATCAAGGAACTCGCCGATGGCACGCTGTTTACTGGCGTGCCGGTGCTGGAGTTTGGTCTGGTGGACGTGCGCGACGTGGCACGCGGGCACATCCTCGCGGGCTTTACGCCCGGTGCCAGCGGCCGGCACATTGCGGTGGCCGAATCGGTGACGCTCTGGGGCGTGGTGCAAATCCTGAAGAGCCGCTTTGGCTCCGGCTACCGCTGGCCCTTGATGGTGGCGCCCAAGCTGGTGGTGTGGCTCATGGCGCCGCTCGCTGGCCACAGCCGCAAGTTCGTGGCGCGCAATGTGGGCTGGCCGCTGAAATTCGACAACAGCTATTTCCAGAAAGACCTCGGCCTCAAGTTTCGCCCCGTGGCTGAAACCCTGGGTGATCACTTCCAGCAGATGCTCGACGACGGTGTACTGAAACCCCGCTGATGAATACAAAGTCCCTGCCCGCCTCGCTGTGGCGCGACCGCGAGATCTGGATTTTCCTCGTACTCATCGTCATCGCCAACTCGGCCTTTGTGTACGCCATTGCCGAGGGCTTGTTGTCGCAGCGCTACTACTGGCAGGGACGCTTTCTGCTGCTGGGCCTGATTCTGGTCGTGGTGGCCTTCGCGTTCCGCGGCTTCCAGGCAGTGTGGGCGCTCATCACCCCCGTGCTGCACTGGCGGGTGCACCCGGGCTGGTATCTGCTGGCCCTGTTCGCGCCGCCCATCGTCTGCGCAGTCTCGCTGCTGGGTGTCGGTCTGTATCAGGGCGTTGGCACCGCGCTGCTCACGGTGTCGCTCGATACGGTCACCAACCCCGCGGTATACCCCGCCATGCTGCTCAGCGCCTTTGTTGGCGAGATTGTCTGGGTGGGCTATTCCATAGCCCGCATCAAGCGCCACACCAGCCCCCTGGTGGCGAGCTTCATCGTCGGCCTGTTCTGGTCTGCCTGGTGGGTGCCCGTGGTGCTCATTGGCCTGGGCGTGGTGCAGGGCATGTCCATTCCGGCGCTGTTTGTGCACCTCGTTGGCGTCGCCATCCTCTGCGGCTTCGTCTATGCCCACACCGGCAGCGGCCTGGTGGTGCTCATCATGCAGCTCTGCTTCAACAGCACGCTGATCAGCTTCCCGGCCACGCCGGAATCGGCCGGAGGGCTGCTGGCGTTCTGGACTTTCATCACGGTCTATTTTCTGGTGGCCCTGGCGCTGTTCTTCCGGTTTGGCCCCAAGCCGCTCTGGCATCACGCCAGCGCCGGTCATGGCGATGGAACTCCAGACGCCGTGGGCGGCTCTGATGAACGAAGCCCATCGCCCGCTCGCGCCCGAGGTATCCAGTGAAGTCTGAAGACCGCCGCCGCTGGGTCACCGATGCCCACCGCAAGCTGGCCGAAGCCGAGCAGGCGCGCTACCGATGGCTGGTGGAAACCTCGCAGTGGCACGTCAACGGCGACCCACAGCCGGTCAGCCCCTGGCGCAAATGGGTGGTGGCGGCAGCCATTCTGTTGCTGATGCAGGTGATGTGGCAGCGCTCGTCCACCGAATGGTCGGTGGCTGACGAGAGCATCGGCATCGAGCAGAGCGAGTAGCGGTCCCGCGCATCCCCGGCTTGCCGCGAAACGATGCGGCGAACCGGCCGACGATTGCTGCAGGTGATCGCGAAATCCCCTTCAAACTGAGTGCTATCGCGGCGCTGACTCGGCGCCATCCAATATCCGCTGCGCGGCCTCCTGCTCCAGCTGCTGCTGCAAGAGCTGCTCGGGCGTGGGCAACGCCGCTTCGGCGGGCGGTGGTGGCTGCGGCACATCGGCTACATCAGCGTCGGTTTCGGGCAGCGGATCGGGCTCCTCCACAGGTGCCGGGCGCGGCCCGTTGCGGTAGCCCATCTGACGCAGAATCCACGCGCTGCGCTTCTGCACATAGGGGCCGGGCCGGGTCACGCTCCATTTGCGTGGGCTGGGCAGCACGGCGGCGAGGCGTGCGGCTTCGCTGGCGGTGAGCTTGGCGGAGGGCTTCTTGAAGTAGGCCTGCGAGGCGGCCTCCACGCCGTAGATGCCGGGGCCGAACTCGGCGATGTTGAGATAGACGGTGAGAATGCGCTGCTTGGGCCAGAAGGCTTCGATCAGCACCGTGTAGCCGGCCTCCAGCCCCTTGCGGAAGTACCCCCCGCCCGACCACAAGAAGAGATTCTTCGCCGTCTGCTGGCTGATGGTGCTGGCACCGCGCACGCGCCGGCCCTTCTTCTGGTTGTTGGCGTAGGCCTTCTGCATAGCCTCGATGTCGAAGCCCTGGTGCTCGAAAAACTTCTGGTCTTCGGCGGCCACCACCGCGCGGCGGGCGGTATCAGGAATCTGTGCGGCGGCGATCCAGTCGTGGCGCACCGGCGAGACGGGGCTTTGCAACATGAAGGCGCTGGTGGGCGCAGGCAGCCAGCGCAGGGCCACGACGGGCAGCACGGTGACTGCGAGCAGCAGCAGCACGAGGCCCAAGAGCCAGCGCAGCGGCCGGAACTTGCGGCGGCGACTCACGACGAGGCCTTGGCGATGGGCGCGTGAGTCCAGGCGCGGATTAGCGCGGCTTGCAGGCGCACGGCTTCGCGGCCCGCTTCAATCGCTTCGGCAGCGCGGTGGAAGTCCATGAGTGCGAAGTCTTCCAGATGCGGTACCAGCGTGACCTCGCTGGGGTCCCCCGCCATGCGGCTGCGGGTGAGGCGGTCTTGCAGAATGTTCACGCTCGCCGCTACCACATCGAAGAAGCCCGGGTTGTCGCGGTCGCCGCTGCTGAGATACCCCACCGCCTTCTGCCAGAAGCTGCGCTCGGCGGGCGGGTTGGCTTTCTCCACGGCCTCGGCTTCATCGAGCCCCGCGCGGGAGAAATGCGCGCCCACCAGCTGGGCGTTGAGGTTGACCGCAATCACCACATCGGCACCCAGCGCGCGGCACACGGATACCGGCACGGGGTTGACCAGGCCGCCATCGAGCATCCAGCGGCCCTCGTGCTTCACCGGCGCAAACACACCCGGTAGCGCGCAGCTGGCGCGGGCGGCCGAGAGCACCGGCCCCTGCGTGAGCCAGATTTCGCGGCCGGTGTGCATCTCGGTGGCGACACTGGCATAGCGCTGCTTCAAGTCTTGAATGTCGGCATTGCTGTGGTGCTGCTGAAAATGGCCGAACAGTTTTTCACCGCGCACCATGCCGCCGGTGAAGGTGATGTCGAGCAGGCGCACCACCTCGCGGGTGTTGAGCGTCAGCACCCAGTCGGCCAGCTTTTGCAGCTCGCCTGACACATAGATGGCCCCCACCAGCGCGCCCACGGAAGTACCCGCCACCACCTGGGGGTGGATGCCCATGGCTTCGAGTTCGAGGATGACGCCGATGTGCGCCCAGCCGCGTGCCGAGCCGCTGCCGAGTGCCAGACCCACCACCGGGGCAGGACTGACCGGCTTTTCGGCCACCGGGGCGTCGGGCTTCTGCGCGTCGCTCATGGCGGGGACTTAGCCGTTCTGTTCCAGCTGCTGGCGCAGCTTGGCGGCGCGGCGGGCGTAGAAGCCCGCCAGCGTCTTCAACGCCGGGCCTGGCATCACGGCGGTGGCGATGTGAAACGCCAGCGCGGTGCGGATGGTGCGGCGCGCGGGGCGCGTGGCAACGGCGTCCACGATCCAGCCCGCGGCATCGGCCACGTCCATCTGCGGCAGGTATTTGTAGACGGCGGTGGGCGCGGTCATCGCGGTCTTCACCAGCGGGTAGTTGATGCTGGTCACCGCAATGCCCTTCTCGGCCAGCTCGATGCGCAGCGAGCGGCTGAAGGCATCCACCGCCGCCTTGCTGGCGAGATACGCCGAGAAG
>CAMTXV010000229.1:0-2415 GCA_947085665.1 uncultured Sinobacteraceae bacterium
CTGGAGTTCAGACGTGTGCTCTTCCGATCTCCCATGGAGCCCGTGAGGCGCAGCGGCTCGTAGGGCGTGCGCCAGCTGAAATCGGCTTCAAGCCCGCGTGAGGTGGCGGAGCCGGCATTGCTCACGTCGAAGAAGGTGCCGTTGAAGGCGAGCACCTGCAGGTTGTCGAACTGCGTTTGGTAGAAGGTGAGGTTGGCGTTGAGCGTGCGGCGCAAGAACCGGCCCTTGGCGCCCAGCTCGAACGTGCGCGCCTTTTCGGCCTGGTATTCCAGAGCCTCGCCAGTGAGTGAAATGGAATTGAAGCCGCCGCTCTTCGCGCCCTTGGTGTACGAGGTGTAGTAGTTGATGCCGTGGTCGGCGAAGTACTGCACGGCGAGCTTGGGCGAGAAGTCGTTTTCGCTGCGGCGCAGGTTGCTGAAGCTGTAGTCCTGCGATTCCAGCAGCAGCTCGATGATGCAGGGGCGCTGCGGCACACCGGGCAGCGGCAGCACATTGCGGCCCACGCACTGCGCAGTGCCAGCGGTGTTGACGCGCTTGGTTTCCTTGTTGAACCGCAGCCCCGGCGTGATGGCAATTTTCTTGGTGAGGTTCCAGGTGAGCTGCCCGAAGAAGGCAGTGGAGTCGATGCGCTGGGTGTAGTCGAATTGGTAGGCGTCGCCATTGGTGAGCAGCTGCGTGGCGGCACCCGAGCCGGGAATGCCGGGCACCGTGGGCAGCAGCGCCAAGAGGTCGGTGAGGGCCGAAAGCTCGCTGGGGGCAATGAGCTGGCGCGCATCTTCGGTGAGCGCGTAGCTGCAAATGTCGCGCCCGGTGTTGATGCGCGCCAGCAGCGTGTAATCGCTCTGAAAGTTGAACAGGCCCGCCACAAACTCCACGCCGGTGCCCAAGCCAAACAGGCTGTCGGCCTTGCCGGCAAAGCGCAGCTCGGTTGAGAACTGCTGGTGATCTTCAAAGTTGTCGAGGCGTGCGATATCGGCGGGCGACACATCGAGATCATTCAACTGCTTGATGTGGAACTTGCTGCCGCCCAGCACCAGCACGCTGTTGAAATCTTGCAGCCCTGCAAAGTCGCCGATGTTCCACTGGGTCTTCAGCCCCAGCGTCTCCGAGCCCTTTTCGATGAAGCCCGGTGTATCCATGGAGGTGCGGAAGTTGAAGGGGTCGTCTTCAATGGCGGCATCAAAGCCCGTGAGGTAGCTGCGGGTGTCGGTATCCAGCGCCTTCAGCTGAAACGGCCAGAAGGGGGCTGAGGTATCAGACACCACGCCGGTCAGTTCCATCTCCACCGATTCCATCGGCAGCAGCCGCACTTTCATGCGGTAGGCATCCTGCTTCAGGGCTTCCTCGTTGCGCTGCAAGAAGGTGTTGGTGAGCTCGCCCTCCTGCTGGCGCTTCAAGGCCGCAAAGCGCACGCCGCCCCAGTCGCTGAACATGCCGCCCAGGCCGCCCTCGAAGCGGCGCTCGGCGTGCTCGCCGTAGAGGTAGCGGCCCTCAAAACCCAGCGCGCCGCCATTGCTGGCCGGGCCCTTGCTGGTCACGTTGAACACGCCGGCAATGGTGTTCTTGCCAAACAGCGTGTTCTGCGGGCCGCGCAGTACTTCCACCCGCTCGGTGTCGAACAGCGCCTCGGTGAAATAGCCGGGGCGGCCGAAGAAGATTTCGTCTTGCACGAAGCCCACGGAGCTTTCAAAGCTCGGGTTGAAGGCATTGGTGCCAAAGCCGCGGATGAATACCTGCGGGCTGCCGGGGTCGTCGGCATCAACGCGCACATTGGGCACGTAGAGCGCCACATCGGCCAGGTCTGCCGCGCCGGTTTCCTTGATGAACTCCCCGCTCAATGCAGTGACCGATACCGGTACGCGGCGGGCGGTCTGCTTGCTCTTCTGCACCGTCACCACAATTTCTTCGAGCTGGCGTGGGCTCTCGACGCTGGCTTCTGCAGCAGCTGGCAGGGCCTCCACCGGGATGGTGGCCACGGGCTCTGGGCTGGGCTCTTGCGCCAGGGCGGCAGCCGGCAGCAGAGCGAGGGCGAGGCAGGCGGTGGCGTGCAGCTTGGTCATGGTGAGTGCGGCGTCCCGTGAACTGGTTTTTGTTGTGCTGCAAGCAAGACACGCACCACCAGCTGCGTCAATGAGAAGGGGCAGATTTACTGCCGAGCCCCAGAGCGCTCGAAGCCGTTACCCTATCGGGATGGAGAACACACAATGACCCTGGCCGTTGGCCCCCAAGTGCCGCGGCGCGGCAATGCCCTGTCCCGTTTCATCGGGCGCAGCTTCTTGAAGTTGATGGGCTGGCGCCTGGCAGGCGAGATCCCCAATCTGCCACGCATGGTGCTCATCGGCGCACCGCACACCAGCAACTGGGATGGCGTGATGGGCATCGCCACACTCATCGCACTGGGCTTGAACGCCGGCA